>DCQY01000009.1:0-40170 GCA_002323995.1 Akkermansiaceae bacterium UBA1506
AGAAGAGAACCCAAGCAGAGGACAAGGAGACCGCTCCAAAAACACCGACCACTCAAGCCGACCTAATCTCACCGGCGCCTCGCAATGAAGAAAAGAAGGTCGACGCGTCAGCCGTTCGGAGAAGTCGGTTTAAACGAGCAAAAAAAAGACTTTAGGGCTATTGCCATTTTTTCAATCACGCTAAAATCCTCAGAGCATGAACAAGTATAGTCTCATTATTTCACTAATATTCGCAGCAATCTTCGGCACCGCCTTGGCGCAAAAGAAGGAACAACCGAAGACATGGTCAGAAAAAGCAGCGTCAAGGTTCGGCGATAACCCTACCGCCGAGGCTAAGGAGGAGATAGCCACCAATATTCCTGAAGCGACCATGAGCCCACAGTCAGATCGGAAGGTCCTCGTATTCTGGCGATGCGAAGGCTTCATCCATACTTCCATCCCATTTGGGAATTACGCCCTCGAACAGATAGCGGAGCAGACCGACGCATTCACGGTCGACCTCGCCGATGAATACGAAGTCTTCACCAAAAAAAATCTCGCCGCCTACGATGCCATCCTTTTCAACAACACCACCAACCTTGTCCCTAACGAAACTCAGCAGGAGGCCATCCTCGATTTTGTCGAAAACGGCAAAGGTATTGTTGGATTGCATGCTGCGGCCGATAACTTCAAGAAATGGGAAGAAGGAATTGCCCTAATGGGAGGGGTCTTCGATGGACACCCCTGGACGGCTGGAGGCACCTGGGCTTTCAAACTTGATGATCCGGAGAACAGCCTTAATGCCGCCTTTGATGGTGACGGATTCTGGCACAAAGATGAAATCTATTGGTATAAGCCTGATTCGTTCGAGGGTCGTGACCGACTTAGGGTGCTCTTAAGCCTCGACATGTCACATCCCCAGAATGCAGCACCCCTCAAGAACGAAAAATTTAAGGCTAAAGTGCCGGGCGATCCAACAAAACTAGACGTACCCGTGTCATGGTGTCGCGAAGTTGGCAAAGGTCGCCTCTTTTACACTAACCTTGGACACAACGACATGACCTTTGCCAATAAGACGGTCCTTACTCACATACTCGACGGGATCCAGTTTGCACTCGGAGACCTTGAGGCTGATGCTATTCCCTCCAGCGAAGCCAAGCTTGCAGCCGCCACAGCGCCTAAAAAATCGGACTAAGACCCACTTTTCTTCTCCTCATGCTATCCGAATTCCATCATTTTGCCGAAGCGACTGCCCGTGAAGCAGGCCAACTGACTCTGAATTACTTTCTTACAGAAGAAGCAAAGCCAGAGTTCAAAGGCGATAACACTCCGGTGACTGTGGCAGACCGAGAAGCTGAAGAACTCATTCGCCAGCGAATTTCTGAAGCCTATCCTGATCACGAAATTGTGGGAGAAGAGTTTGGATCTTCAAGCGGCAACTCCAAGTATCGTTGGATCATCGACCCCATCGACGGAACCAAGTCCTTCGTTCACGGCGTTCCTCTCTACGCAGTACTCATAGCCCTCGAAATTGATGGAACCGTCGAAGTCGGATGCGCCTACTTCCCAGCTTTAGACGAGATGCTTTCCGGAGCAACCGGTGAGGGAGCCTTATGGAACGGAAGGCCATGCGCGGTGTCTGATGTCGAAGCAATCGAGCGGGCTGTCTGCGCCCACATCGACACCGCTTATTTCGCCCAGAACAATAAAGGAGAAGCATGGGAGCGACTCCAAAAAGCAGTCTACTACAACGCGGGGTGGTGCGACGCATATGGTTATCTGTTGGTTGCAACAGGCCGAGCCGAAGTCATGCTTGATCCCGTGATGGCCGTTTGGGATTGCGGTCCATTTCCTCCAATCTTTCGGGAGGCCGGTGGATATTTCGGAGACTGGTCGGGAAATGAAGGAAATATCAATGGTGGTGAAGCGCTTGCCACCAACCGAGCTCTGAAAGAGGTTGTCGTCTCTCTTTTGAGTGAGTAATGACCTACCCCATGGGCTGCCACATTCCCACACGCCGGTTCCGGCGACCCGCTAAATTCACCCACCCGTGGACACGACCGGGCCAAGGATCCAATTTAGAGGTCTAATCTGACTAACTGAGAACCTTTTCAAAAGCAAATGCTCCGCATACACACTAAAAACGGAGCTCTCTCGGGCCCCGCCTTTCGAAACTTTGGGTCGGACGAACTAGGTAACCTGCTCACCTCGAGCCATCACAACCTTCCCGGTACGCACTGTTTCTATGATTTCGTAACTGTTCATTAGACGAATTGCAGCATCAACTTTGTCACTTGCACCTTCGATGCGGATAATCATAGAAGATTCATTCAAGTCGACCGTCTTTCCTCCAAAGTGTTCCACGATTTGGAGTAACTCAGTCCGCTTTTCGCCTCCCTCCACAACGATTTTCACGAGAGCGAGCTCACGCACCACTGAATCATCGGGTGTATGTTCATAGCAATGGATCACGTCGATCAATTTGTCACACTGAAGGATAATCTGGGGAAGACCCGCTGGATCTCCGCTGATACCGAGAGTTAGTCGGGAAAACTGAGGATCCCGCCCCTGAGAAACAACGAGAGAATCGATGTTGTAAGCACGTCGGGCAAAGATCTGGCAAATGCGCATTAGCACACCAGGCTTATTGTTCACAAACATACTCAGCGTGTGCCCATCGATAATGTCGGCTCGAGCAGCAGGCTTTTTATCTGAAGTAGTAATAGTTCGGCTCATTCGAACGAATAGGTAAAATAGTGATATTTGATCGGATTGATACGGTCGCTGGCTGATTAGCACATCAAGTGGAACCAACCGGCTTTGCCATTTTGTGTTTGGGAGGCTCAATCAGCATGTCTTCGAGAGCGGCGCCCGCTGGAATCATCGGGAACACGTTGTCAGTTTTGACACACTCCGCATTGATCAAGACGGGACCTTCATTGTAATCGAGAGCTTCTTGAAGTTTCTTCTTCACGTCGGCAGGGCGTTTGATGTTTATCCCTTTACAACCATAGGCCTCAGCAAGCTTCACGAAATCAGGGTTCCCTTCTAGGTCGACACCGCTTTCACGGTTATCAAAGAAGAGTTCCTGCCACTGCCGAACCATACCGAGGTAGTGATTGTTCAGAACGAGAATCTTTATGGGAAGTTTGTGAATCACCGCTGTCGCGATTTCACAGAGAGTCATCTGGAACCCCCCGTCTCCAGCCACAGCAATTACCGTTTCATCCGGGCAAGCAAACTGAGCACCTATGGCTGCAGGAAAACCGAACCCCATCGTTCCGGCACCCCCTGAACTAATCCATTTGAAGGAAGCATCGTTCAGGTAAAACTGGGCTGCCCACATCTGATGCTGGCCAACATCGGTCGTGATGATAGCTTCACCATCAGTCAGCTCGTATATATCGTCGAGTACCTGCTGCATTCGAAGGCCCCCTTGCTTCTTGTAACCGAGAGGATACTTCTTCTTGTAGCCGTTAATGTGCTCCAGCCAATCAGCGTGATCTGCCTGCTCGATCATGGGTAGCAACTGGGTTAAAGCAACCTTGGCATCGCCAACCACAGCCACATCAGGAACGATCATCTTACCGACTTCGGCGTTATCGATTTCGAAATGAATGATTTTAGCCTGCGCACAAAATTTATCAGCTTGACCAATGATGCGATCGTCAAAACGAGAACCAACGTTGATGAGGAGGTCGCACTCGCAGATGGCCTTATTGGCATAAGCTGTTCCGTGCATGCCCAACATACCAACTGATAACGGATGGGACTCGGGAAATACTCCTTTTCCCAGAAGTGTCGACGTCACCGGACTCTCGGTGCGGTTGGCGAGCTCCATCAATTCAGCCTCCGCCCCCGCAATCATGGCACCATGACCAGCAAGAATTACCGGTTTCTTGGCGAGATTAATCAGGCGAGCAGCCGCTTCAAGCGAAGACGAATCAATGTCCATCGCCTCCTCAGGCTTGTAACCGGGAAGATCAATCTCAGCATCAAGATCTCCTGTAAAAGGAGACTGGCTTACGTTCTTTGGCACGTCGATCAACACCGGTCCGGGACGACCGGTAGTCGCAATATGGAACGCTTCGCGGGCCACTTTTGGAAGATCATTGGTCTCGCGAACAAGGTAGTTGTGCTTCACGATTGGGATAGTAATCCCAAAAATGTCCGCCTCTTGAAAGGCATCTTTACCCAGCATCCAGGTCACTTGCTGGCCGCTCAGAATGATCATGGGAACCGAGTCCATCTGAGCAGTCATGATACCGGTGATGGTGTTTCCGGCTCCCGGGCCCGAAGTCACCAGAACGACGCCAGGCTTTCCCGTAGCACGGGCATAACCGTCGGCCATGTGAGTCGCTCCTTGCTCATGGCGAGTAAGGACAAATTTGATGTTGGATTCGACAGTTTCCAAGGCGTCAAACATCGGGAGGGCCGCGCCACCAGAGTAGCCGAAAACGTATTCTACGCCCAAGTCGCTGAGCGTTTTAATGAGCGCCTGAGCTCCATCCAATTCCTCTTCGTTTAATGTAGCCATAGTGACAGATCAGTTGGTTTCCCTAAAATTCGCAATCTTTGAGAAAAATACAAACGGAAAAATGCCAACTTTACCCAAAAATACCCAATTTTCGAGTGAAGCTAAGGTGATTTTAAGCAAACTTGCCCGAAAATGTCCAAACTTTACCCTACTCTAACTGCGACAGGTAGGTCTTTTACCTAAAATTAGCTAATTTGTGAAATCGCTCCCGTCTGACAAGGCAAGTGGGACTCAACGACCAGTTGGACACAATTCAGCTCGCCACACCACCTTACATACTGCCTAACCGCAATAAAAGCTTCTAAGTGCCTATGGAAGCGGAAAATCCTCATTAAGCGCTTTCACTTTTGCGCGAATAGCTTCGAGTTTGGCCGCATCCTCGCGATTAGCGATGGCTTCGTGGATGAGGTCCCCGATTATTTCCATCTCGGCCTCTTTCATGCCGCGAGTCGTCACAGCCGGCGTCCCAATTCGAATACCGCCACCCTTGAAAGGGCTCTCGGTATCGAAGGGTATCGAGTTCTTGTTCACGGTAATTCCGGCTTCGTCGAGCGTCTCCTGAACAATCTTTCCATTCAAACCGTTGGGACGAAGATCGATCATGAAGAGGTGGTTTTGAGTGCCACCTGAGATGATACGATAGCCGTGACTCTTCATTCGCTCAGCCAACGCTGCCGCGTTTTTCACGATCTGGAACTGGTATTCTTTGTATTCTGGCTGGAGTGCTTCATGAAAGCAAACCGCCTTGGCGGCGATCACATGCATGAGCGGCCCGCCCTGAACACCCGGGAAAACCAATGAGTCGATCTTCTTAGCGAGGTCACCGTCATTGGTCAGGATGAGACCTCCACGAGGTCCTCGAAGGCTCTTATGCGTTGTCGTCGTGACAAAATCAGCGTGTTCTATCGGCGAAGGATGAACTCCTCCTGCTACCAATCCAGAGATGTGAGCCATGTCGACGAAGAGGTAGGCCCCAACGGAATCAGCGATCTCCCGCATCCGTGAAAAGTCGATGATCTGAGAGTAGGCGGAAGCACCAGCCGTGATCATTTTTGGCTGACACCGCTTCGCCGCCTCAGCGAGGGCATCATAGTCGATCGTCTCTGTCTCTTCGGAGACACCATAGTGTTCAACTTCATAGAGTTTACCAGAGAAGTTGGCGAAATGACCGTGAGTGAGGTGACCACCGTGACTCAAGTCCATGGTCAGAATTTTGTCTCCCGGCTCAAGGACGCTGAAGTAAACAGCGGCATTGGCCTGTGAGCCTGAATGAGGCTGCACATTGGCATAGCCCGCACCGTAAAGTTCTTTGGCACGCTCGATTGCGAGAGTCTCAACAACATCGACGTTATCACAGCCACCATACCACCGCTTACCTGGGTAACCCTCAGCATACTTGTTTGTCAGGACACTGCCCTGTGCCTGTTGGACTGCCTTCGAAGCAAAATTCTCGGAAGCAATCAGTTCGATATTCCCCTTTTGACGTTCCTCTTCTTTCTCGATCAAAGCATAGATCTCAGGGTCGGTGACTGCCAACTTTGGGGCGCTCACCGCCGTAGCGCAGGTGTTCATTTTACTGACGCGGCGCCCATGACGGCCGTCTCCATCGAATTCAGCCCCCAACCATGAATCGACGATTGCGCGAGTTTCTTCAGGCGTGTTGTAACTGCCCGCCAGGCAGAGGACGTTCGTGTCATTATGCACCCGAGTCTTGTCGGCAAGATCCGCATCGGTGACAACCGCAGCCTGAATTCCCGGGAAGCGGTTAGCAGCAATTGCCATCCCTACACCCGTCGTGCAGCAAAGAATACCGAGATCCTGCTTTCCGGAAACAACCGCTTTCGCAACTTCATTCGCATAGTCCGGATAATCCACCGATTCGCTTGAGTCGCAACCGACGTCCTTGACCTCGATCCCGCTCCCCCTAAGGTGGCTCACAACGGCTTCCTTGAGTTCGAAACCTCCGTGATCAGATCCGATAATTATGCTTGGTTTATCCATGAGTTAAAGAGTCAGAGAATGCGGCGTGAAAAAGGAGCTTTCACCACTTCGGCGGTTAGCTAATTCGGGAGATGCGCCTTGTCAAAAGGTGATACGATGAAATGCGCCGAATCGATTCCTTTAACACGGCATTCAATCATCCCTCGGGAGATGGATCACCGGTTGTCACGAAACTGAGAATAGACGGCATAGCTTCCATAATGAGATTACGAGTCTCCCGGTATTCCTCCAAATCACCGCCTATCGGATCTGGCACCTCAATATCGCGTCCGTCTTTAGCGATAAACTCCCGAACCACAAAGGTCTTCTCTAACGCCTCGGGGAAGTGAGCGCGAATAACTTCGATGTGTCCGCTTCCCAAACCAAAAATATGGGTGAACTCTTCAACCATTTCTGGTGTCAGCATCTCGCTCCTCTGAGCTGTGATATCGATCCCCTCTTCCTTCATGGCCATTGCCGAGTTACGACTCGGTGGCGCTCCCTCCGTAGCAATCAATCCGGCAGAGGCAACCGTCACTTCGGCACCCACTTTTTTAGACATGTCACTAAGCAAGCCCTCTGCCATTGGGCTTCGGCAAACATTTCCAGTGCAGACAAAAAGGACTCGTGGCTTCATTTAAAAGTCGACTGACTGCATCAATGGAGCCCTTTAGGATTGATTGTAAAGCCGCAACCCCAGTAAAATGCGCCTTGATCCCTCCCCACCCGCGTTTATGATCGACCCCTCGCGTCCTCTGATGCGGAAATTACGATGACTCTGGCGGAATTACTGACTCCGGAACACGTGATTGCAGAACTGCAGTCCGGGGAGCACTTACCTGCAATCGAGGAAATGGTCGAGCATCTCGTGGATGTTGGGGCACTCCACGAATTGCGAAAGGCCCCAGCCCTCAAGGCCCTTCGTGCGCGCGAAGATCAGCGCAGCACCGGCATTGGTGGCGGGGTCGCTATTCCCCACGCCTTCCTTCCCGAGCTTGAGGAAGTCGTCGCCATTTTCGCCCGTTCCGAGCCTGGTATCGACTTTTGCGCGCTCGACCGTGCCCCGGTCCATTTTATTGTTCTTTTCATCGTCCCAGAGTCTCAATACACGATGCACCTCAAAACCCTTGCCGCGATCGCCAAGATCCTCAATAGCGCCGACACGAGAAAGCGACTCGCTGACGCAGCCAACGAAAACGAAATTATTGAAATCCTTTCGCAACGCGCTGCCGCAGTTTAGTCTCCCTAGGATCTTCCCCGAATTCCACACGGTTGGATAAGACATGTCCGAAACTATCGCCAAACAACTCGCATACCGTCTCAACGCCGCCCTGACGAATACCAGTTTCGCGGCCGAGGTGCCGGAATCTTTCGCCGCCCAGATAGACCAAGCTCAGAACCGCCAGTTCGGAGATTATCAGTCGAACGCAGCCATGATTCTTGCTAAGCAGCTCAAACGGAATCCTCGCGAAATTGCAACCACCATCGTTGAAGCCTTTGACAGCGGAGATTTCTGCGAAACACCTTCAATCGCCGGTCCGGGCTTCATCAATTTCCGACTGACCACCTCAACTCTCCAAAACCGACTCAAGAAACTCCTCGACGATCCAGACCAACTCGGGGTCGCAAGGGTTGACCAACCTCAAAAGATCGTTGTTGATTTTTCGGCCCCAAACGTCGCTAAGCCTATGCACGTTGGGCACATTCGCTCAACGATCATCGGTGACAGCCTAGTTCGTATCGGACGCTTTCTCGGTAATCAAGTAATAGCCGATAACCACATCGGCGACTGGGGCACCCAATTTGGCATGATCCTTTGGGGCTGGAAGAACCTACTCAACAAAGCGGCGCTCGAAGTCGACCCAATTCCTGAGCTGCTTCGAATTTATCGAGAGGTGAACGCCAAAACAAAAGAAGACGAATCGCTCCTTGAAGAATGCAAAAACGAGCTCGTCAAACTCCAGAGTGGCGATGAGGAGAACCTTGAGATCTGGAAAAAAACGATCGAATTTTCAAAACAAGGGCTGCAGAAGATTTATGATCGTCTCGACGTCAAGTTTGACACCTGGCTCGGCGAAAGCTTTTACAATAACCAACTGAGTCCCCTCGTAGATGAGCTTCTTGAAGCCGGCATCGCGGAAGAGTCAGATGGCGCTATCTGCGTCTTTTTCCCAGAAAAGGAAAAATTGGCGGATAAGCCGGCGCTAATACGTAAGTCTGACGGAGGTTTCCTATATGCCACAACCGACCTCGCTACGATTGATCACCGAATTACTGAAATTAAGGCCGACGCTTTATGGTACGTTGTTGGCGCTCCGCAACAGCTGCACTTCGACCAGATTTTTGAAATTTCAAAACGGCGAGGACAGGTTGCTGAACTTCGGTTCATTCCCTTTGGCAGCATCCTCGGTCAAGACCGCAAGATGCTCAGGACTCGCTCCGGCGAAACGGTCCAGCTCGCCAACGTTCTTGATGAAGCTGTTGAGCGCGCTTACAAGATCGTCGCGGAAAAAAATCCCGATTTCCCTGAAAAGGAAAAGAAAGAAATCGCTGAAGTAATCGGCATCGGTTCCGTGAAATACGCCGAATTAAGCCAGTTCCGGATGACTGACTACATCTTTGATTGGGATAACATGCTCGCCTTGAAGGGCAATACAGCCCCCTACCTTATCAATGCTTATGTTCGAACTCGGGCTATTTTCCGCAAGCTCGGCCGGAACTTTGAAGCCGGGGGCGCGATTGAGCTCACCGCCGATGCAGAAAAAGATCTAGTTCTAAAGCTCGCTCAATTCAGCGAAACCGTTCCAGCCGTCATTGCTGATTTTCGCCCTAACACTCTTGCGACCTACCTCTACGAGCTCGCTACTACTTATCACAAGTTTTGGGAGGCTTGCCCAGTGTTGAAGGCAGAGGGAGCAATTCGAGAAACCCGCCTCGCTCTCTGCGAATTGACGAGTCAGGTGTTACGTAAAGGCCTCGGCTTGTTGGGGATACGCACCACCGAGAAGATGTGATCCATGGACGACGAGGGCTGGATCGAAAAAATCCGAGGCTACATCGACCTCGGCATGCTGGAAGAAGCTTGGAGGGAAATCGGTCACCTTCCCAGTGAGAAGCGTTCCTCGGCCATAGCCCAGGAAATGCGAATTATCATTGAACTCGATCGGAGCCATATCAAAGAAGCGTTAGCGTTGAGTGAAATATTGGCAGATCTGCACCCTGACAACCCCGCAGGCTTTATCCAGGGAGCCTACTGTTTGCATGCCCTAGGGCGAACCGAGCAAGCCATCGAACACCTACAGTCAGGGCCACTGAGCCTACAAAATGAGCCCGTCTACTTCTACAACCTAGGCTGCTACGAATTGGCCCTCGGAAAACCTCAGGCAGCGCTATCGTGGTTGCAGCAGTCGTTCACAATGGATCCCCGCTTCAAGCAACGCGCTCTCAGCGATCCCGATCTCGAGGATCTGCGTACTCTTATCGCCGGTTTTGAATCCTGAGAATGCACGACTTGATCGAAGAACTCTTCCTCCGCAACTTTTCGGAGCGCGGTGAGCTTGGCGCATCGGTCGCTGTTTGGAAAGACGGCGAGGAGATTCTTTCGCTGCATCAGGGATGGATGGATCAAAACGAACAGAACCGATGGACGCAAGACACCCTTACTCCAGTCTGGTCGACCACAAAAGGACCTTCTGCCGTTGCTGCTCTGCTGGCTCTTCACGAAGGCAGTATCGCTCTCCACTCTCAAGTCTCCGAACTTTGGCCTGAATTGAAAGCAGCCCGAGAAAGTAAGCTCACCTTTGCCCAGCTTCTTTCTCATCAATCTGGTCTGCCGGCTCTTTCAAGTGATAGCCGCCCGCACATTCTCAGTTACAGAGATGTCATCGGTGCACTTGAGAAGCAGGAACCCTACTGGACCCCGGGGAAAGCCCATGGTTACCATCCACGAACAATAGGTTTTCTCCTCGATGAGATCGTCCGCAGGGTGACTGGAGGAATCAGCCTTGGCCAATTTTGGAACGATCGGATCGCAACTCCCTACCAAATCGACTTTCGTCTTGGCGATCTGACCGCAGGCATAGTCGATCGCATTGCCACCGTTTATCCCCCAACGTCCGTCAAGCCGAGCGAAGAGGAACTACCTTTCTTCCGCTCACTCGCAGACAAGGATTCACTTGCCACAGCGGTCTTCGCTTCACCCGGCGGAATGCGCGCACTGAGCGACATCAATCAGCTCGACTACCTCCAGGCCGGCCTTCCAGCCCTGGGAGGGGTTGGTTCAGCGAACGGACTGGCAAAGTTTTACCAGATTCTGGCACAGAGCGGCCAACTCGGCGGGGTTCAGGTATTGCCAAAGCCGGTGATCGAAGCCGCCTTCACCCTCCAGACTTCCGGCGGCGATCACACCTTCCTTATGCCCACGGCTTTTACGGCCGGCTTTATGCGTGATCCCATCGGTAGCGACGGACAAAAACACCGCCAGCACTTCGGGCCATCTCACCGTGCCTTCGGTCAACCCGGCGCTGGTGGCAGCCACGCCTTCGCTGATCCCGAGACCGGGCTTTCCTTCGCCTACGTCATGAACCAGATGGAAGCCGGCATCCTGCCCAACCGCAAATCACTGGACTTGATCGATACGATTTATGAAGAACTTGAGTGATCAATCAGAGGAAGGATTCCACCATCGGTCGAGCTCCCGCTTCATCTCGCCTGCTAGTTCTTGAAGAGCGGCGTCAGTGATCAGATCAATTTGTTCAGTCGGATCATTAGCGACATTATAGAGAGCCGGCCCGCCAACAAAGTCACCCCAAGGTCTCTCGCCGTGAGGAACAATCAGCTTATAGCTCCCCCGCCTGATCCAGCGATAGGCAACGTCATGTCCAGGCTTCATCTCACTCGAAGCATCTCCCGGATAGATCGCTCCGAAGATGGCACGGTCACGCTTCAGCTCCCCCAATAAATCCCTCCCCGGCATTCCCTTTGTCTCAATTCCGGCGACTTTCAGCAAAGTCGGAACAATATCAATACTGCTGACCAGTTCCCCTCTGCGCGCCGGCATCACCTTTCCATCCCAGCGAATCAGGATGGGACTGCGAACCCCTTCATCGAACGGAGCCCGCTTGCTCCGCTTGGTATGAGCAAACTCCTGCTCACGTCCCTTTTGTGTTTTCGTGCTTGGACTCCATCCATTGTCTGACACAAAAACAAAGATCGTGTTTTCGGCACTCGAATTGATTTCCACGAACTCGATCAGTTCTCCCACCGTTTCATCAAACTGGGCGATCGACGCGAAGTAAGGCACCTCGTGTTCTTTTACGTCCGGCATGGAGCGGGCCAACGAATAAAACCGCTCCGGCGAGTCATGAGGCTGATGAGGCAGGTAAGGAGCGTACCAGACCAGCCATGGCTGCCCGCCCTCTTCGCAATCGAGAATGAACTCCTTGATTGGGGCCATCGTCACGCGGCCTATCTGCAATCCCAGATCGCCGTTCCCGTGGGCAACTCGTTCCCCGGAATTCAGATTGCGTACACCGCCGAACGTCTGTTCCGGCGGAGGCGGCTCAAACGTGGTCATGCCCTCGGTAAAGCCACCATTCTTCCAGTGCCCCTCCCAAAACTTACCCGTCTGCAGGCATCGGTAGCCGAGTTTCTCACTCAACAAACGAGGTAAGGTGTCGACCTTTTTAATCAGCTCAAACTCCTTCGAGCGGTGTGTCTCGTATTTCTGCCTCGAAGTCATTCGGTTGTAGGCAGAATTTCCCGGCGGACCGTGATTGAAATAGATACCGTGCTGATGCGGGTATAGACCGGTCATCAGGGTGACAAGCGACGGCCGGCACACGCTCGTTGTGAGATAGCCGTTTTTAAATACGGCCGACCGAGAAGCCAGCTGATCCAGATTAGGAGTGTGCACCCGCTCATTCCCCATGAAGCCGAAGTCGCACCACGACTGATCATCAGAAATGATGTAGACGATGTTAGGATGCTCCGCAGCGTCGAGTGTCACCCCTGCGGCAAAGATTACCAGGCAAGACAGCCACCTCATTCCTTCGGTATGCGATTCAAGGTGTAATAGGCATCAGGATTATCGAGAGACTCGCCGGAAACGGACTCAGCTCCATCCAGTCGCAGTTCGTGAACATACCCAGCGCGCAGCCCTTCCACTTTCAGCTTCACCCGGAGACCGTCAGCCGAAATCGCAACCGGTTTAACTAAGAGTTCCTTGGTATTCATTTCGTCACCACCATAGGCTGAAGAATACTCGTAGGTGAAGCTGGTCATCGAGAGACTCCCTCTGGAAAGAGAGTCAAGCGAAACCACTTTCGTAAAGACCAACTCGAATCCATCGGGTAGCGCTTTCATTTCTTTTACCGCGAAAGGGTTCCGGCCACTGTATTGAATCCGAGACAAGCCATAGGAACGATTCCCAAGTGAAGACCACCCTCGATTCGTCATTCCGGCGTAGAGAGAACCGTCCGGAGCAAAGGCTAACCGAACCACCGCAGCCGGAAAACCACTGAGAAAAGGGAAACATGCTCCCTGGTATTCACCTTCAACCTTCTCAAGAAAGACGCGATTGATCGCCGCATTGGTGAACTCACCCACCAGCAACTGCCCGTCAAAGGGGCCAAACTTCCCTTCCTCATCAACCAATTCGATGTCCGTTGCCGAACGGCCCATTTTGTTGTAGGGCAGCCAGACTGCCGGTGGGACGAACTCCTTTGAGGAGGCGACGGCTTTTGGATACAATTGATTCCTTTCCGGGATCGCCGACAACTGAAACGGCGCCCTGGGATCCTCAAGAGTCTTGAGTGATTCCTGGTTCCCGTAGAATGCGCCCGGCTTCAGGTGGTAAATCGGTGTTGCCGGGATCCAGGTTCCCTGCTGATCGCTGAAAAACATGTCCCCCTCGCGATTCGCTCCCAGCCCGCAAGGGGAACGCATTCCAAGGGCCTTGGGAACAAACTCCCCGTTCTTACCGATGGTACCTCCCCACCCACGCCAACCGATGGTGTTGTCGGCCAGGTCTCCCATACCGAGATTCAAGGTCACCCACAAATTGCCCTGACCGTCGCGCTCGGGTCCATAGGTGTAGGCATGATAATTGCCCGAGACATTCCAGCCGTCACACTCGGTCAGATAGGCATCTGCGACTCCGTCCCCGTTAGTGTCCTGAAGGCGCGTCACTTCAGCGCGCTGGGAGACGAGAATATCGTCTTTATCACGAGTCACCCCAAGCGGTTCATGGAGACCTGAAGCAAAAAGGCGATACTTAAAGTCGGCGGGATCCTCTGCCAAGGCATTGTCGATCAGCCAGACTTCCCCCTTCCGGATCGAGACCGCCAGGGTGTCATCGATCCACTCCATTCCACTCACTTCGAGAGCAAGGCCGTCACCCGGCTTCCACTCGGCTGAACGAGAGTGAGTTGGAGACTCAGCCGTCAGAAGATCAGTCACCCGATAGGCTTCCTCCTCAGCTCCCACGGTTCCGAGCGCACCCGCCAAAATCGCCATAAAGACTCTCAATCTCATTTCCATGAATACACAAAATTGACCAGGTGATTGTCGACCACACGGTCGACCTCGACGTTCTCAGGATGGGTTGTCGAAGGTTCGTCACCTTCTTCCCACGTCACCTTTCGATAGAGTATTCCGTCAGCCACGCTGTAGGCTTCTTCGTAGGCCCTTCCCTTCCGCTCAAGCATGAAGACCGGGTTCCCCGCTGCATCAACGCGATACCCCCGGAAACGGGTCTCACTTTCGGTTTCTTCAAAACGAAACACGTCATCACTGACAGGATGTTGAAATTCGATCTTGCGAACGAACCAGGTGTCATAGGCGTCGAAGAACCTCCCCCTCCAAATCATAGCGGGGCGTCCCTTGAGCCCGTCAAAAGCCAGATTAATCCCTCCCGGGAAACCAACCAGGACGGCCTTCGTTCCCGAACCGTCGAGAAAGGTTCGCTGAATGATAGGACGATCTTCGGGAATCAGCTCAAACTGCCCCGGTCGAAAATCCGGAAACCCCTCCGGTTCCCCCTCTCCGTTGGCAATAAAACCCCAGATGGCGGCAATCTGCTTTTCAGCATCGCCGCCCAGCACGTCCGGAACGGTAGACTGTCCGCCCGGCCAAAGCGGAGGCATGAGCGTTCCAGGACGATAGGAAGCCGGGTTCAGGAGATACTGGTGAAACCATTCGGGACGAAGCCGCTCGTCCAGGGAACTGATATCCAGCGCCGGAATTCCAAGGGATCTCTTCTCATCCCAATTGTGGCAGGTGATGCAGTTGACCCCGCCGTGGGTTCCGAGCAACTTCCGCCCGGCTTCAAGGTCAACCTCCCCGGTGGGCCAATCGGCCAGCCCGCTCCCTTGATCCGTTTCGACCAGCCACTTCGCCAGCTTTTCAGCCTGGTTCGGGTAACCCGGCATCTGCGTCTTTAGATAAGGCCTGACATGCTTTTCAACATCTCCCTCCAGCACCCCTTTCAGCCAATCATCCTGGAGCTTCCGCCCGATCCCGGTCAGCGGCGGTGGCAATCGCCCTGAGTCACCGAGACTCTCTTCACCCACGAAATAACCGTTCGTTTCAGGAGTCGGACCACCTACCCCGTCACGTTCATGACAGGCGTAGCAATTCATCGCGGCCAGCGTCAGATGAGCCGATTCCTCTACCATCCCGCCCGAAGCGAGGAAGATCTTCAGCGATTCCCGCTGTCCAAGGCTCAGATCATACCGCGGCACACTTTTGGCCGGATTGTCTGACAAACATCCTCCAGCTCCGCCCGCTATTTTGATCGAATTTGAATCTTCATCAGGCAGCTCATGACACTTCGCGCATTTCAACTGCCGGGCCAACTCCTGTCCCCTCGCGATCTCTGCCGTGGTCGTCTTTGGCCAGGGAGCACACGGCTTGGCATCGTCCCGTGGGTTGCTCGACTGGAAGTCCAGCAGATGCGCCGCGATATCCATCGCCTCCTGTTGCTCCAACGGGACATGAGGCATACGCCCATCCGGTCGAAAATCAGACGGGGACATCAGGAATGCAGCCAGCGCCTTGAAGTGAGTCTTTGCTTGTAGGTCCGGCAATGAAACCGCCAGAGAAGAAACCACCGCCTCGCCACCTCCGTGCGGTGGTTTAAAATCCGATGTCGGAGCATGGCAGCCAACGCAGCCTTTTTCATGGAACAGAGCACTTCCCCCTTCCGCGTTTGCATGCCGCGCCGTGGGATACTTCGCGCCCGTTTTCAGACCCGCAAGAAAAGCCAGGAGCGCGTCGATCTCGTCTCCGCTCAACTCATCAACCAGTTTCGGCATCGTGGATCCCGCTCGCATTGAATCAGGGTCCTTCAGAAACGCCTTCACCCAATCACGATCGACCCGGTTAGAAATGTCCTCGAGACTCGGACCCTTTCGTTCGGTCGCGACAACGGATCCTCCATGGCAGTTCGCACATCCAAGCTCCGAATAAAGGATTGCGCCGCCTGCGAAGGATGGCTCGCTAGCGTGGAAACGCTCGTAGCCAACGACGTGCGGTTCGGCTGACAAAATGTTCGGTAAAACCGTGGAAATAGCGATGACCGATGTCCACCTCATAGCTTTGCCAGGCAATCCGTCAGGTATTCCCTTGAGTGATTGATCACCTGGGTGATCTCTGTGGCTGTCGGTAGCATCGGCTCGCCTCGCGGAGTCGGATGCATGAAAATCTCAGCCAGACCGTTGAAGTCCACATCACGCAACGCTGCGAGGATCGGCACATAATCGAGCGATCCAAAACCGGGCATCTGCTTCAGCTCTTCCACCTTCACCATCTCCGCCTTAGATGACATGTGGTATTCCTGGAAATAGATAAACGGCAGATTCTCCTTCCCGCAGTGCTTGATCAAACCGGGGATTTCATCGATGGCGTCGTGAAGATGGTGCGGCGCGAAAGCGATCCCCACGTTCTTTGAAGGATTCAGGTCGACGAAATAGCGGATGGAATCCGGGGACGAAAGCATCGAATTTTTGTGATTCTCGATCGCCATGGTGATCCCGAGGCTCTCGGCGAGCTCATAGTGGGGTTTCAGCTTTTCAAAAAAGAGCTTCACCTGCCGTTTTGCTTCCTCTCCCTTGGGATCTTTCTCACCATGACTGCGGGAACCACAAACCGTCATGTAGCCCCCGTTTTTCTCCACCCAGCGCATCTCGTCATCCTGTTCGAATGGTCCAAGCGGATAACAGGTCGAGACCGACATTGTTGTCTTGTGGTTGAGCAGCTCCTCCTGGAAAGCTTCGTCACCCATCTCGGTGATCTGTTCGCGATGATTGGCATGACGCTGCCGCCAGATATCCACCGACCCTGCTCCGGTCTTCGCGACCTCTGGCAGTACCTCGTCCAAAGGAAGGTCTCCATACATGGCTGAGGAAAGCACATAGCGAATCGCGAATGCCTTCGATTTCGCCGGCGCCAAGCTGGGCGCCGCTACTGCGGCCGTCATCAACTTCATTGCGTTTCTTCGATTCATGACCGCTTCGCTGCCTCCTCTTCCAGCATCTTGATCCAAGGGCCAACGTAATAGCCATTATCGTGAAAGGTTCGTCCTGAAACAAGGTTTCCGTCGATCACACAAGGTTCGTTCACGTAGATCCCTCCGCAGACCTCGAGGTCAAACTGGCACTTTGCCACAGTAGCCATCCGGCGACCACGAACACGATCCGCACGCGCCGGCACCTCGACTCCATGACAGACGCTGGCGCATGGCTTGTTATTATCGAAAAACCACTGAGTCAGTCGAATGAGATTCTCGTCATCACGAATGTATTCCGGAGCCCGTCCTCCCGAAAAAAGAATGCCAAGGTATTCCTCAGGATTCACCTCGCTGAACGCCAGGTCTGCCTGAATCTGATATCCCTCCCACTCTTTTGTGATGGTCCAACCGGGACGGACCTCGTGCATCACCATCTGGTAGAGTCGTTTCTCGGGAGCAATTACCACCGGTTGGATCCTTGCCTCCTGCAATCGGTAGAACGGATAAAGCGTGTCTACCGTTTCCGTGGCATCTCCCACGACGATTAATGCTTTGCCAATGTAGTCAAACATACTCCTATAGTATCACTATTGATCCTTTTGTCTCTACGGCTATGATTCACAGAACATCAGGTTTTTCGTCATCTTGAATTCAGATCAAACAAATTCTTCTCCGCGAGTTGCTTTACTCGTTGAAACGACGCGGTCCTACACACGCGATCTCCTCGCAGGAATAAGTTGCTACCTCGAAGCCCACGGGCCCTGGTCCACTTTTCTTGAACTGAGAGCCTTCGACTCTTCGCTGCCGCCCTGGCTTATGAATTGGAACGGAGACGGCATCATTACGAGAACCCATAGCACCGCCATGGCGGAGGCAATTGTCGCGACCGGACTCCCCACCGTCGAGGTCCGGTCCACCAACTACAAAACCGGCTTTCCCTTTGTTGGGATGGACAACGCCCTGATCGGCCAACGTGTCGCAGAGCATTTCGTCAATCGTGGCTATCGCCGATTCGCCGCCTACACCCTCGACACCGAATCCTTCTTTCGGGAACGCATCAGTAATTTCGTCACTCCGATTGAGGCGGCTGGAGCCAATTGTTCTACCCTTCCGGCACACAGCGAATCCAGTCCAGCCGACTGGGAACAGCACCAGCGAGAACTAATGGATTGGCTCACGTCACTTGAGAAACCCGTCGGCATCTTTGCCACCAACGATCAACTTGGAGTTCGCCTCATTGATGCCTGCCAGCGAGCCGGAATCGCCGTGCCCGAAGAAGTTGCTGTCGTTGGATGTGAAAATGAGGAAACACTCTGCGAGTTCACCTCACCAGGCCTGACAAGCGTGCGATTTGACGGTCACACGGTCGGTTTTCGTGCTGCCGAGTTGCTCGATAAGCTGATGAAAAACGAAGCGGTCGAGCCCCCCTCTCTAATTCCTCCGATGGGAATCGAAGTGCGGGAATCATCTGACGAATTTGTCATTGAAGATGCTATCGTCCTGCGTGCCGTCCGCCTGATCCGCGAAGAAGCTCTCTACGGACTAAGCGTTGCGTCCATATGTGATCGGCTTTCAATCTCCCGTAGCACGCTCGAACGGCGCATGAAGGCAGCGCTTAAACGAGGGCCCAAAGAAGAGATCCTCCGGGTCCAGTTCCGTGAGGTGATTCGGCTTCTGCGAAACACCTCTCTCACGATTGAAGCGATCGCTGAACAGGTAGGGTTTAACCACGCTCATTATCTCCAGACAATTTTTCGAGAGCGATATGACATCACTCCAGGCCAGTTTCGAAAACAGCAACGGGGCTAGTCGCTTCGCCATGATCACGGGAGGGGGCCAAATTCAACAAAGCAGAGTATGATTCTCTCAACTAGACTAATTCAACTTCTATGAAGCTTACTGCTGCGATCCTTACTTTCCTTCTCACTCTGATTTCCACCGCCGCTGAAAAGGGTCTTCAAGTCGGCACCGCGGCGGTTGATATTTCCCCCACCGTTTTTCCGATACAACTTAGATCCGGCCCATCCAACTACGTTCATGATCCCATGCATGTCCGGGCTATCGCCTTTCAAAATGGAGAAGGTCGAGCAGCCATCGCCCTCATCGATGCCATCGGAGCAGGCCAAGAGATGACCGACAAGGCCAAGATTATTGTCGCTGAACGCACGGGCTGGAAGGTTGAGGAAATCCTCGTCAGCGGCACT
Source organism: Akkermansiaceae bacterium UBA1506 (assembly GCA_002323995.1). Classification (GTDB taxonomy): domain Bacteria; phylum Verrucomicrobiota; class Verrucomicrobiia; order Verrucomicrobiales; family DEV007; genus Arctic95D-9. The sequence continues at coordinate 19,208 of DCQY01000009.1, forward strand.
CACGCCCACACCACTCCCAAAGGTGGAGATACCTCTCCCGGGCGCATTGCTTACGAGACGACCCGTTTTGACGGCCTCGTTGCAGCACTCACCAAAGCCATAGAATCTCTCGAACCCGCTCAGGTCGGGTTTGCCTCCGAAGACGAGCCGAGCGAAGTCCGAAATCGTCGCTGGTATCTCAAGGAGGGGATGATGGATAAAAACCCATTCGGCACTTACGATAAAGTGAGGATGAATCCAAATCCGGCTACTATCGACACCCCGGCCGGACCAATCGATCCGGAAGTCTGCATCGTTGACATTCGCAACCGCCGCGGGAAACCCCTTGGTCTCATTGCCAACTACTCACTCCACTATGTCGGCAACATTCCCAAGGTCATCGAAGAGGATGGAAAAGAAGTCGGAATGGCCTCTGCCGATTACTTTGGGGAGTTCTCCAGGATCTTTCCCTATCGGACGGCCGGATCCAATTCGGAAAATCACTTTGTCGCCATGATGACCAACGGCACCAGCGGTGATATCAATAACATTGACTTCCAACGAGTACGCGGGCCCCGGGCCCCATTCGAGCAGGTTAGACAGGTTGCCACCAAAACGGCTGATGCCGCCTGGCGGGCTTCCAAAAAAATCGAGAGTTTCGACATTAATCCGCTCGTGGCAATGAAACAGCGATCCGTAACCCTCAACTACCGCAGCATGAGACAGAACGAGGTCGAACATGCTCTTCGCCTTCTCGAGATGACTCGAAAGGAGCGCGAGGGTCTCGACTTGCATCAGAAGTTCATGCAATACGCCAATGCGACAGTGCGGTATTCAGAACCCGACAAAACTGAGGACGTGCTCATCCAGGCAATCCGGATCGGAGACCAGGCAATCGTATCGCTTCCTTTCGAAGTGCTGGTGGAAATCGGCCTTGAAATCAAGGAAAAGAGCCCGTTTCCACACACCTTCACCATCTCGCTGGCAAATGGTGGCTACGGGTACCTCCCTCCGCCCAACCAATTCGACCTCGGCGGCTACGAAACGTGGATCGGCACCTGCCGGTTCGAGCGGGAGTCTTCGGAAATTCTCACCGAGAGCCTGCTTGAAATGCTGGAAGAATTGAAAGCTCTCGACTGATTTGAGCCACTTGTGCAAGATCAGGATTCAGCCGAGCCATTCGGCCAAACAGTTCATCTCCATGACCCGCTTTCTCTATTTCTTGCTCTCTCTTGCCCTGTTGGCACCACTTTATGCTGAGGACCGCCCCAACTTCGTAATCATCTTTATCGACGACATGGGATACGGCGATATCGGCCCCTTCGGCTCGACCGATAACCGCACCCCCAACCTCGACCGCATGGCCGAGGAGGGCATGAAACTCACCAGCTTCTACGCCGCTCCGGTCTGCTCCGCGTCGCGAGCCCAGTTGCTCACCGGCAGCTACGCCCCGCGGGTTTCCGTTCCCGGCGTCTTCTTTCCCAAGGGTAACAAGGGACTCAATCCAGCCGAACACACCATCGCCGACTATCTCAGTGAAGCCGGCTATGCCACGGGTTGCTTCGGCAAGTGGCACCTTGGCGATCAGGTCGAATTTCTCCCAACTCGACAGGGCTTCGATACCTACTTTGGCATCCCCTATTCCAACGACATGGGCCGTGTCGCCACCGAGTCCGGCCTCAAGGTGCATCCGCTGATGCGGGACGAGCAAGTGGCTGAACTGCTCGAGGACGAGGGGCAACGGCGCATCACGCGCGAATACACCGAAGAGACCATCAAGTTCATTGAAGCCAACCATGACAAGCCATTCTTCGTCTACCTGCCGCACACCGCAATGCACGTGCCCATTTTTCCGCACCCTGACTTCACAGGAAAGTCTTCCAACGGTATTTACGGAGACTGGGTTGAGGAAGTAGACTGGAGCGTTGGCCAGGTGCTTGATACCCTGACAGGGCTCGGACTCGATAAGAATACCCTCGTCATTTTTACTAGCGACAATGGCCCCTGGGCTTCCAAGGGAGACAAAGGCGGCGTTTCCGGAACGCTCCGCGGCGCCAAGGGAGGCACTCTCGAAGGAGGCGTTCGCGAACCGACTATCGCATGGTGGCCCGGGAAGATCGCAGCCAACTCTTCAAGCGATGCCATCTCCGGCACCACCGATTTCCTGCCTACCTTTGCTTCGCTCGCCGGCGTTGAACTGAATCCTGACATCAAGATCGATGGCAAGGACCTCTCACCCCTGCTCAAAGGAGAAACCAAAGAAAGCCCCCATGAAGCCTGGCACTACTACAAGGGAACCAAACTGATGGCGGTTCGCTCCGGCCCGTGGAAACTGGCTCTCGAACCTCAATCCATCGGCATGGGTTTTAGTGAACAGCCCGGAGATATACGAACCAGTGGGCGCCTCTACAATCTCGACGAAGATATACGAGAAACGATCGATCTCGCCGCTGAAAACCCGGAAGTCGTGCAGCGCCTTCAGAAGATTGCCGATGCCATGATCGCTGACATCGGTTCCGGCCAGGCTGGGCCCGGAGTCCGTCCCGTGGGCCTCGTTGAGAATCCTGTGATGCTCTATCCTTCCACTGCCCAAAGAAAGTCAAGTAAGGCCGCCGAACCCGCCAAGCCCGTCAACTGGAAGCAAGTCAGTCTGGGCGACACCGTTCAAACCGGACAAGTGCCCCCTGTCGCTGGTCAACCTATCTCCATTCACGCCACCGTGGAGGCGAACAAACCACACGGCGTGGTCATTTCCCATGGCGGCTCCAATATCGGCTACGTTTTCTACTTCGACCAGGGCCGGCCGGTATTTATGGTCAAACCCGGCAAGGGCGTTGAGAACCGCATCAGATCGAAAGCAACCTTCTCCGGTGAGGTCAATATCGTAGCGAACCTCAACGCCGACGGCACCATCGCCTTCACCATCAATGGAGATAGCAAAACAACCGGAAAAGCTCAGCTGCTCAAATCCCATCCGCAGGAGCACCTCGATATCGGATTCGACGCTGCCAACCCCGTGGATAAGAAAGCACCCGGCGGAAACTTCAACGGACAGATTCACCACGTCGAAGTCATTACAGGAGAAAAGAAGTGATGCGACGGACCGCGCTAACGTTCCTCCTCGCTTTCCTCATGGTATCGGGAGGCACTTTGGTCGCGGCTGAACGCCCCAATATTCTTTTCCTCTTCGCCGATGACATGCGGCCCGACTGCATATCGGCGCTGGGAAATTCTCAGATTCGCACTCCCAACCTCGACGAACTCGTTGAGCGGGGCCTGACGTTCACTCGCGCGACCTGCTCCTATCCCATCTGCATGGTGAGCCGGGCCGAGCTACTAACCGGTCGCCACGGATGGGAAATCGGGGTGGACCGGAACGGACGCGTCACCGGTGACCCCGCAGCCGTGGACTGGGCCGAAGCTCTGCGCCGTGGCGGATACAATACCTGGCACGTCGGCAAGTGGCACGCGAGCGGCCGTCCCTCCAGTCGCGGCTACAGCGATTCGGCCGGCCTCTTTGGAAGCGGAGGCGGCAAATACTGGAAAGAAGGCCAGGTTGACTGGAAGGGCTTTCCGATCACCGGCTACCGGGGATGGATTTTTCAGAACGACGACCGTTCCGAGATCTACCCCAAGCTCGGTGTTGGAGTGACTCCGGATATCAGCGCCAAATTTGCCGACGCCGCGATCGGCATGATCGAACTCCACCCAGACAAACCCTGGTTCTGCCACGTCAATTTCACAGCACCCCACGATCCCCTGTTTATCCCGCCTGGCATCGAAGGAAAGTACTCGGTCGAAGACATCCCCCTGCCGGAAAATTTCCTGCCGGTTCATCCGTTTGATCACGGAAACTTCGACGGACGTGACGAAGCCCTCCTCGCCTGGCCAAGAACAGAGGAAGCGGTGCGGGATCTGCTCCGCGTTTACTACTCAGTCATCGAAGATATGGACGCCCAGATAGGTCGTATTGTGGAAGCTTTAGAATTTAGGGGTCAACTCGACAACACCCTCATCATCTTTACCAGTGACCACGGAATGGCTTGCGGATCGCATGGCCTTCGAGGGAAGCAGAACATGTATGAACACACCATTAATATACCCTTCGTGATGGCCGGCCCCGGTATACCGACTGGGGTGACCACCGACGCTCAGATTTACCTCCGAGAACTCTACCCGACCACTTGTGATTTCGCCGGCGTGAAGATCCCCAATACGGTAACCTCAGAAAGTTTTGCATCCGTCCTCGACTTTCCTTATCTACCTCATCACCGCGACGTCTACGGATACTTCAAGAATACCCAGCGCATGGTGAGAACTGAAGACGATTGGAAATTAATCCACTATCCACAAATAAAGGAATGGCAACTGTTCCACCTCAAAAATGATCCTTTTGAGACTCGAAATCTGGCCTACTCGGATGACGGAGAAGCGAAACTGCAACTCCTCAAACTTAAAGAAAAACTAAAGGCGTGGAGAATCACTTTGAACGACCCGGCAGAACCCTAAATGCCAAACATCTCTGAAAACAGGTCGGCTAGTGGCGGAGTGGACGGGACTCGAACCCGCGACCTCCGGCGTGACAGGCCGGCGTTCTAACCAACTGAACTACCACTCCTTTTGTGGTGAATCTGTTAGGAAAACGCTTCCTGCTGAGATCCGCTCCGTTGGGGAGCGGGATACTAGGCGTGGATTCGAAATCGCGCAACAAAAAATATTCGGGAATTCCGTTGCTTTTGCTATCTTTTGGCGTAACAGTTCCGCCCCCTCGCAAACGGCGAGATTCACGGCGTAACTTTTGCCCTTTTTATACCATGAACGTGATTGATAAGATCGAGCGTGAGCAGATGAAAACAGACGTGCCTGAGTTTTCTCAGGGAGACACTGTCAATGTGCACTCTCGCGTTGTTGAGGGCGGCAAGGAACGTATCCAGCTCTTCAAGGGCATCGTCATCGGTCGCCGTGGTTCAGGCGTAAATGAGGCTTTTACCGTCCGTAAAATTTCGAATGGTGAGGGAGTGGAGCGCGTTTTCCAACTTCACTCACCAAAGGTCGCTAAGGTTGAAGTGGTGAAGCATGGTAAAGTCCGCCGTGCTAAATTGAATTACCTCCGCGATCGTATTGGCAAAGCGGCAACGAATATCAAAACCCGCGAAAATAAAGCGGATTAACACCAAGCTAACCCCTGGTTAGAAAATTCTGAAGAGCGACGGATGCCCGTCGTTCTTTTTTTTGTGTGGCTTAAAAAACGAAGACTGACGAAAAGCTCATAGCTTTCCAAGCTGCGTGTCTAGGTAGCCAACAAGAAGGCCGCCGATCAGAATCGTCAAATCACGCACACACTACGCGTCTGCATGATTGACTTTGTTGGGGCAAAAACAATCTAATAGAAATCTTCCACGAATCCTGCCATCTACTAGAAATCGCTATCGATGAGAATCCTCTCCAGAGCAGTTATGGCCATTACCCTCTTCCTTGCAGGTGGATACTCCGATGCGTCTTCAAAGGATGAACCTCCCCAGCTGTCAATTAGGTTCACACCCAAGGGCATTATGTTTGCCGGTATGGTTGACTCCGAAGAAAACGCTCAGTTGATCGCTACTTTCGCGAAGTCCGTGCGCCCGGACCTCGCCATCATCAAGGGAGAACTCACCGTCTCGCCAGAGGCGCACCTCCCTAAGCTAGAAGACTTGAAAAGCGTTCTAGAAGAACTGGGGCTTTCAACCCATGAGGGAATGATTGCCTTCTGGGAAGATCGTGTTCTGATCTCCGGACTTACTGACAGCGTGATTTCTGTCGCTGCCCTGAAGATCCTGATCGAGCCTCTGATGGAAAACCGGAAGCTCATCAACCGTGTCTGTATTGTAAGCACTGACGACCTGCCGAATATCAAGGTCGATCTGACAACTCTCGAATCTCAGGCGGCACTGATTGACTTCGAATCCCATCCAACAGCTGAGAAGACTTTCGCCATTCCAGGCTTACCCCTCAACAAAATATACCCTGCTCTAGTCATGATGAGCGATCTTTCCCGAATTAACCGAGGTGGCGGCACCGACATCGCTCCGCTTCGTGCCAGACCACTAACTGTTGCTCAGCCGAGACGTTCCCAAGCGAATCAAGAAATTACACCTCCCAGAGTTATCCAAGCGCTTCCGGCCGACCGCATTCTTCACTACGTTAACCTTCAATCCATTCGATTTTCTAGAAACACGGCGCTTCTTCAGGCAGACCAGACGAAAGTCTTTGATTCCATTGCCACACGATTGCAGACCCCCCCGTTGACAGGCCACCCTATCACGATCTCACCAATGCTCTGCCAAGGAGGCGCCGTGACTTTTAACGAATACCTCTGCGAAAAACGAGCCGCCAGAGTCAAGGATATGCTGACCGAACGGGGCGTCGATAGTGATCTTTTCTCTATTCGTATGGGCGACTCTCCTGCTCTTTTCGACAGTGGAGAGGTGAGACTTCAGGTTACTATTCCCGAGTCCATTGAAAACGTTGAGGAACAAGTCGGAGATCTAGAAAAGCCTCAGAAAAGGAATGCGTCTCCCTAAACAGGAGAGAATCTCAAGCCCATTGAAACTGAGTAATCCACGGAATGAAAAACCCGGCCCCTCGCGAGACCGGGTTTTTGACCACTCAACTAAGTCTCATCCGCAACCTCGGGGGGTCGCATCGGAGACAAATTCTTAGGCGGTGTGGACTACCGCTGAGCAACGTCACCTGAATTGTGATACTCGTTGTATTTGGTTGTGGGCACGATCAACTCGTTGCCCGGGTAGATTATGGTGCTGTCTCCCAAGCGATTAAGGCGCTGGAGCTCCCCCATCGTCGTAAAAAAGTCGCGAGCGAGAGCGTAAAGATTATCACCCTTATTGACCGTGTAGTAACCATAGGTCTCTTCTTCGCTCAAAAGTGGGTTGTCATACTCATAGGTGACGTCCTCCGCACCTACAGTATTGTTGGATACAGTTTCGGTGTTCTCTTCGGCCGCTGCCGAAACCGTTCCGACGGGAGCCGATTCAGCGGCTGGCATCGTTAAAATTTGCCCCAATTCTATAACATCATCAGAAAGGCCATTGGCCTCCTTGATTGCCTTCACGGTCGTTCCACTTTGACGAGCGAGGGAAGTCAGCGTGTCACCAACCACCACGGCATGGGTAGTGCCACCGGATGCCATAACCACCTCACCCGCACCGATAGATTTTTCATCAGCGGGTGTCGGGGTAGCGATCTCTACTTCAGCTGTCAGGGTGCTGCTGCTTCCCTCAGCGTCAAGAGGCTCACCGCCGGGAATCAACAACGTCTCACCAATGTAAATGGGCTGACCTTCACTGAGACGGTTAGCATTGAGAAGCTCGGAACGCTCAACTTCGTGAAATCGGGCAATGCTGCCTAAGGTATCGCCTTCTTTGATCACGTAGGTTGAGGAAAGACCCTTTCTTGGAGCCGCGGGCTCACCTGCGGCGGGAGCGGGAGAAGCCTCGGGGATGGGCGGAGCCGGAATCTTTGAAACCGTGTTTTCATTGGTCGATTCGACTTTCCCCGTCTCTTGATAAGAACTGTAATAATCGTAGGAGCTGTTGCTGGGCTGATTAACTCCCTCGAGGGCGCTCAGGCGGCTTTCGATAGCCATGAGCCGCGTATTAATCTGCTCAAGGAGGGATTCATCGGCCTCGATAGCTGGATTCAGAAACAGAGAGGCAGTCAGAGCGGTAATAGTGGTCACAATCCGGTTCATGGGTTCGATCTTATGGCAAAGTTTTAATTAAGACAAGATAAAACTTAAGTTTTATTAACATATTTTTAAAACATGCTTATTTTACCTACGGAAACTATGAAACGGCTTGGTAATTAATCGCAAGACGCCAATGAATAGCACTGGTCCCCTACCAAGAAATGGAGGGAATCACCCTAGTGAAAACCAAATTCTGGAATGACTAAAATAGCGAGAGAGACTTGGCCAAAACTCAAAATAATTGTTCAACGCTTTCTGATCAATCGCGAGAGCCGGTAGCTCCAAACGCCTAAGAAATTCTGGAATGGATTTAAGACTGCGCCAGGTCAAGATCGAAGCCTAGCGTTCCACGGTTGAAATTCCATTCTAAGCCGCTCTGTTACAGGGTTCATGAAGCCGCTCCTCCTCACCAACGAATATCCACCTAACATTTATGGGGGTGCCGGCATTCATGTGCAGTACCTCTCACGCGAGCTTTCCAAGCTCTGTGACGTGGAAGTTCGCTGTTTTGGAGAGCAGCTAAAGGAAGACCTCAACCCCAAAGTCTACGGAGCCCACACAGACAAATTAAATTACACGGCTCCCAAGGATCTCCAGTCAGTGTTTTCCGCTCTTCAAAACTGCCTCGAGTTCAACACTCGAAATATCGACGCTGACGTCGTTCACCTGCACACCTGGTATTCTCACTTCGGGGGAATCCTCGCACACCTGAACTACGGCCTACCCATGGCACTCACCGTTCACTCGCTTGAACCGCTACGCCCATGGAAGCGTGAACAACTGGCCGGCGGTTACGACTTCACTCTTTGGCTCGAAAAAACCGCTATTGAAATGGCAGACGCAGTGATCGCTGTTTCCAATGAAACCAAAGAAGACATTCTTCGCTTGTTCGATGTTCCTGAAGAACGCGTTCCCGTAATCTATAACGGCATTGATCCTGACGAATACACCCCGACTTTCAACAAGGCGACGTTAGAGAAATTCGGTATTGATCCGGGCGTGCCGTTTGTTCTCTTTGTTGGTCGAATTACTCGCCAGAAAGGAATCATTCATCTCGTTAATGCAATCCAGCATCTCGATCCCAACATTCAAGTTGTCCTCTGTGCCGGAGCTCCCGACACGCCCGAAATAGCCACAGAAACGTCAAGTGCCATCCAAGCGGCTCGCGAAAGCTTCAATGGCAAAATCGTCTGGATTCAGGAGATGCTTCCAACAGATGAGAAAATCCATCTTTACAGCCACGCCTCCCTCTTCTGCACACCTTCAATCTATGAGCCGTTCGGAATTATCAATCTCGAGGCCATGGCGTGTGAGACGCCTATTGTTGCCTCAAATGTCGGCGGAATGAAAGAAATTATCGTCCCGGGTGAGACCGGGGTGCTGGTTGATCTGGAACAACAGCGTGAATCTCCCTTCGAAGCGAAAGATCCTGCGACATTTTCACAAGACCTCGCAACAGGGATCAACGAACTCATGCGAGACAATGACACCCGTGAAAGAATGGCCAAGGCAGGTCGCGAACGTGTTCTCAGCACTTTCAGTTGGTCGGAGATCGCGAAAGAGACGCTGGCACTTTACAAAAAAATCGCAAAATGACGTTTTTGCGGGGCTCGAAGAACTTGAAGCAGATCCAGCCGTTTCGTTATGCTGCCCCCGAATATGAAACACTTTCTCTTTCTGGCGACTTCACTCGCCGTGACAGTCCTCCCGACTGCCAATCTCCACGCTAAAGTGTGGACCGCGCCACTTGACCAGATTGCCAAAGTTGGCCCCGAAGGTGCCGGCAACGCTGAGGCTGCCGAAGCCTGGGCGGAGCTCACCGGGCAGGGTTCCGAGATCATCATTCCCGTTCTTGAGGCGATGGAGAGCGCCGGGCCGCTTGCCCGCAACTGGATGCGGAGCGCGGTTGAGACTGTTTTCGAAAAAGACCTCGCGGCTTCTGCCGATCTACCCACAGACGCCCTCAAGATCTTCCTCCTCGACCGGAATAACGAACCTAATGCCCGCCGACTTGCCTTTGATCTCTACCACCGCGTCACCCCGAACGAAGCCGACGCGATTGTCCCCGGATTCATCGACGATCCCAGCCCCGGGCTTCGCCGCGAAGCCGTTGCCCGACTTATTGACGAAGGGCAGAATCTTCTCAACCAGGAACGCAAGGAAGAGAGTATTACCACCCTGACAAGCGCACTCGAAGCGGCTCGCGAGGTCGACCAGATCGACGAAATCGCCAAGTTGCTGCGAGAGAAACTGGATCAGAAAGTCGACCTGCCTCGGCAGTTTGGTTTTCTCATGTATTGGGATTTGATCGCCCCGTTTGATAATACCGACCGTGGAGGGTTCGACTTGGCTTACCCGCCGGAAGAATCTATCGACCTCAACGGCAGCTACCCCGGCAAAGAAGGAAAGGAAATTTCCTGGCAGGCTCACTCCACTTCCGACGACTACGGTATGGTCGATTTCAATAAACCGTTCTCACCCCTCAAGCAGGTCGTGGGCTACGCCTACACGGAGTTCAATTCCATAAAAGCCCGGAGTGCCCAACTGCGTCTCGGCTGCAAGAATGCCTGGAAGATCTGGCTCAACGGCCAACTCGTTTTCGGCCGTGACGAATATCACCGTGGTATTCGCATCGATCAGTACATCCTCCCCGTTCATCTCGACAAAGGAAAAAACACCCTGCTGGTAAAGGCTTGCCAGAACGAGCAGGAGCAGGACTGGACCGTGCAATGGCAATTCCAACTTCGCGTTACCGACGAAACGGGAACGGCGATCCTGTCGACAGATCGCAAGCCCACCCCGGACGCGACCGAGCCGGCCCGCCGTCGTGGAGAGTAATTAAAAGTTAGTCATTAGTCTTTTGATTCGATGAAAATTACCCACCTCATTCTCTGCGCTCTTCTTCTCTCAATCACAGCCAAAGCGGACTGGTTGAATTTTCGAGGTCCGAGCGCTTCCGGGTATAATCCCGACGCCACCGGCACGCCTTCCGAATTGAGCGACGCCACCCTTGCCTGGAAGGTCTCCCTCCCGGGCCGCGGTCTTGGCAGTGCAATCATCGTGGGCGATAAAGTCTTTGTCACCGCCGCGAGCGGTCCAGACCAAAAACAACTTCACGTGCTTTGTTTCGGTGCAGCAGACGGAAGCCCGATCTGGGAACGCCGTTTCTGGGCAACAGGTAGAACCATGTCTCACAAGAAGACCTGCGTTGCCGCGCCAACTCCGGCAAGTGATGGCGAGCGGGTTTACGCATTCTATTCCAGTAATGATGTAGTCTGCCTCGACCTTAAAGGGAATCTTATGTGGCTTCGAGGGCTGACCCTTGATTATCCGAACGCCTCTAACAGTCTAGGCATGTCGTCTTCACCCCTTGTTGTTGGGAATACTCTTGTTGTCCAAGTCGAGAATGACTCCGAATCATTCGCAGCAGGCCTTGATAAGATTAGTGGAATCAATAAGTGGAAACTCGATCGCCCTAAAGCAGCTAACTGGACTTCCCCTACCACGCTCAACATTAATGGTGAGGAGATTGTCGCTCTTCAATCCAGCAAGGGAGTCCTCGGCGTCCTTCCCGACACCGGGTCGCGGATCTTTAACTTTGAGGGTGGTGCCGCTACCATCCCCTCTAGCGCCTCGGCCGGAGACTCACTTTATATTCCATCCGGCGGTCTGACTGCCATCACTGTCAAGACCGACGGAAGTGAAACCGTCAAACACTGGAACGAGTCGGCTCAGCGACCCGGCACCCCAAGCCCTCTCGTCATTAATGACAAAGTATTTATCATCAACAACGCCGGTGTACTCAACTGCGCCAATCGTCAAACCGGGGAACGACTTTGGCGTATTCGCCTCGAACGCTCTGATAAGTCAGCAACACCGACTGGTTCTTTTAGCGGAAGCCCTGTGGCCGGGGCTGAGGGTTTCATTTACCTCTTCAGCGAAGCGGGTGTTGGACTCGTGGTCGACGTGTCAGGTGATGAAGGAGAGATCGTTAGCGAAATTGAGCTCGGGGAGACGATTCTCAGCACCGCGTCATTGGATAATGGTGCCGTCTACATTCGCAGTGACAGGCATCTATGGAAATTTGGGAAATGATTGAGAGCGGGTTTTAACAAATGCTCATCGGAACTATTCAAGAGTAACAGATTGGAAGGCGAAGACTGCAAGATGTTCAAAGCGATCTTCTGATCAGGATTATGGCAGCTTTCAACGGCCCTCTCACCCGCATCTTAAAGAAGAACTTCCCTGCGGAAGATACTCCCGACCCCCCTGGGACGAAGAAACTGACAAGGCTGTGAGGGGCCGAGAAACAATTACTGTCTGCACCAGATGTCTCGAACCGGGCGCTAGCGAGACCTCGGTTTGTCGAAACTGTGGCTTTCCGTCGGGGGACTACGTCAACACCATGCCATATCTCTACATCTTCTCAATCGGAGCCTTCTTTCGCTCCGCAGTCGACGGAACCACCAGCCTCACCTTTTCCAAGGTTCTTGGTATTGGAATCATCGCAATCGGGCAATATGGGCTATTTGCTCCGATCTATTGGGTTCGTCTTTTCTTTGCTTGGATCAGGCAGCAAAAAGATCTCGACGATCGAAGTAGAAACAAGACAATTGCCACTCCCAGATAACTGAAATTACCACTGTTCCGCAATGCGGCTCTCGTCGTTCACAGAGGTCTCGTGAACATAATGTGCGCAGGGAATGAGAACCTTCTTCTCCACCTCTTTTCCGGCTAGGTAATCCACGAAAGCCCGCACCGTTCCCACTGCCATTTTGCGAGGAAATTGCTGTGGGGTGTCATAGAGTTTTTTTTCAAATACCCCCTGCTTACCGGCAGGCGACGCGTCAAACGCCACCACGGTGATTTGCTCCTCCTTGCCAGCTTTTACGACCGCCGCGTGAGCGCCTAATCCGGAAGGGTCGTTAATCGCAAAAATCCCGTTAATCTCAGGGTGTGCCTGAAGAATGTCGGTGGCTACGGTGTATCCAGCGTCACGACTGCCTTTGCCACTCAATTCGGTGACGATCCTAATCGGACTCTTAGCTTCCTCCAGAACATCCCGGAAGCCCTGAACCCGCAAGATACAGGACGAAACCTCTGGAAGCGAAATAATTGCGACGCTTCCCTTATTTGCAAGCGCCTCCATCATACTCTCACCAGCAAGTCGACCACCCTGATAGTTGTCACTTCCAAGGTGAGAGATAACGAGATCCTTAGCTTCCTTATCGCTGACTTGAATATCAAAAGAGAACACCGGAATTCCGGCTTCGTGAGCGGCTTTTACTCCCTGTCCTACCGCCTTAGAATCCACTGGATTTAGAAAGATGGCATCATAGCCTTGGGCCACAAAATCGGAGAGTTGGCTATTTTGTTTCGCCGGGTCGAGTTCACCGCTCAAGGCAGTCACCGTGTAACCATGCTTGGCAGCCTCTTCAGCCATTACATTAGCGATCAGCTTAAAGAACGGATTCGTCAGGTCCATGCAGGTCATCCCGATGCGCCCTTTGGCCTCGATCATAGCCCCGGAGTCTGAGTCGCCGCCGCAACCCACGAGAGCAAATGAAGCAGCGATGGATAAAAAGATAAAGGTGAGACGATTCATAACTAAGTAGGCTTTACGAAATTCAAAGCGTAGGATCAATGCTTAACCGATCAGGTTCCGTTTTGCCGGGCTTTGTCGAGCAGAACAGCGAAAAGAATGACCGCTCCCAAAACAACCTGCTGGAGGTAGCTGTCGAAGCCAAGTAAGTTCATCCCATTCTGGATTACAGAGATAATAAACGCCCCAATCAGAGTTCCCATAACCCGTCCTGATCCACCGGACAGACTAGTACCTCCAACGACCACCGCTGCGATCACGGACAGCTCGAACATGACACCAAGATTGGGAGCACCGGTGGCCAGTTGAGAAGCCTGAATACAACCACCGAAGCCCGCGCAAAGACCACAAACCAGATAAACAAAAATTAGGATTCGCTTCACTGGAACTCCTGACAGCCTTGCCGCTTCCTCGTTTCCACCCACAGCATAAATGTAGCGCCCCCATCGGGTGTGCCGCATGAAGACATGGCCCGCCACGTAAAAGACGATCAGAACAAGAACAGTATTAGGAATCCCAAAGGTAGCTCCTCTTCCCAACCAAGTGATCGAATCAGGAACCTGGTAAATAGAAAAGCCACCGGTCATCATGAATGCCGCCCCTCGGGCGATCAACATGACCGCTAAGGTGGTAATGAAAGGAGCCACTTCAAATCGGGCCACAAGAAATCCCGCGATCGCTCCAATAGCTCCGCAGGCCAGCGTTGCTATGAGAAACCCCGCCCAGATAGCTCCCCCTCCGGCCTCAAGGCCGCCCATTACTTTTATCGCAAGAGTAGCCATCACGGCTGACAGCGCGACGAGACTACCCACAGAGAGATCAATGCCTCCAGTCAGGATAACTAAGGTCATTCCAATCGCTATTACCGCGATGACCACGATCCTATCGACAATGGCTAGCAGGTTACCACGCTTGAGGAAGTCTGAAACCATTCGCTCAGTTGGATAAATTATTTCGAGGTCCGGAGACTCTTCTTGCAACGCTGAGAGAATGGTCCACTTCAACACATCACCACTCACGACCAGTAGCGACGGAGTGTTCCCCTCTGCCTCGGCAGTATCCCAGGCCTGCCGCAGGTCTCGGGGCGTACCGATTACCTGAGTCACGGTGACCTTCTCGTTCTTTCCTAAGTCAGCGGCAACAAATCCGGCGAAATCCCCCGACGGTTTCCTTACCGCTCCAACCACGAAGACTTCAGTCTTCGATGACATAGCTGCCAGCATTTCTTTGGAAAGGCGAGACGCTGCCGCAGCTCCAGTCGCGCTCTCCCGGTTGAGCGTCAGCAGACTGAACAACACGAATAGCGCAAACAGCACTAACACCATACCATACTCTCCTAGGAACTTTTTCATACGGTCGCAGGTTCTTCCATTGCTAGGGCCAGAATATCCTCTTGGGTGGTTTCCGGCCCGTTTTCAACTTCCCCCACCAGACATCCTCCTTTCATGACTATGATGCGATCACTCATGCCAAGAATCTCGGGTAACTCGCTGCTAACCATAATGATCGCCTTACCTTCACCCGCCAATCGATTCATGAGTTGGTAGATTTCGTATTTGGCCCCGACATCAATTCCCCGTGTCGGCTCATCGAAGAGCATCACATGAGCCCGCCTCGCAAGCCACTTGGCAAGAACCACTTTCTGCTGATTTCCGCCGGAGAGTTCTCCTGCAAGCTGATCGGGGCCTGCCACCTTGATGGCTAACTCGTCTCGGTAAACGTCGAATTCATTTTGCTCCAAACGATCGTTGAGCCAACCTTTTCGACTGTAAAACTCTAAGTTTGGTAATCCAAAGTTGTCCACCGATGAATGGGACAACACGAGGCCTTCTTTCTTGCGATCCTCCGAAAGGAGGCAGACTCCGGCGGCAATGGCATCGCGAGGCGACCGCACGCTGACGAGCTCACCATTGACCCAAATCTCACCGGACTCACCGAGGTCTGCTCCAGCAATTAGTCTCATGGTTTCAGTACGCCCGGCCCCTACCAACCCCGAGAACCCAACAATTTCCCCAGCTTTAACCGAGAAACTGACTTCCTTTACTGCGGTGCCACGATTCAATCCTTCGACCCGCAGCACTTCTTCTCCAACGGTAACGTCGCGAGGAGGAAACTCCTTCTCTAGCGAACGTCCTACCATCATCTCAATTAAGGTGTCGCGACCAATTTCTGATACGGCTCCACCCCCGATGTATTGACCGTCACGCAACACCAGAAGTCGGTCGGCGATCGAATCGATCTCATCGAGGCGATGGCTGATGTAGATGACACCAATACCTCTATCTTTCAAATCTCTAACCACTTGAAACAAGCGTTCAACCTCTTGGGCGGTCAGGACTGCGGATGGCTCATCCATCACAAGAATACGGGCATCAACCGCCAACGCCTTCACGATCTCAACAACCTGTTGCTGAGCTACAGTCAGATCGCCGCACTTGGAATCAGGGTCGATATCGAGTCCGATGCAATCGAGCCATTTAAGTGCCTCTCGGCGCTCGCCTGACAAGTCAATCAACCCACAGTATGTTTTCTCGCGACCAAGGAACAGATTCTCGGAGACAGAAAGCTCCGGAATCAAGTTGAACTCCTGGTAGATTACAGCGACTCCAACTTCTCGAGCCGCTGTCGCCGAGTCAATCACTACCCCCTCCCCTTCGATCCAAATCTCTCCCTCGTCAGGTTGATGAGCCCCTCCCAACATCTTGATCAGGGTGCTCTTACCAGCGCCATTTTCTCCCAGAAGAGCCAAAACTTCGCCGGCATACAGCGAGAGGTTTACTTCATTCAAAGCATGGACTCCGGGGAACCGCTTGTGGATTCCCCGCATTTCCAAGAGCGGTGTTACTCTCGACTCATTCATTTGCCGAACCATGCAAATCGAGGATGACCTGCCAGCTCAAGACTGTCTAGAATGATATTTTTAGAACTAAAGGCGCTTTCACGCCTCCCTCAAAAGAAAGCCTGTCCCTGATTTAAAATTTTTCTCTCAATCGCCTCTTACGATCTATTTTTCCTCAAACTTCGAGATCCTTTAACACCGGAAATTCCTCCCGACACGTTCGCAACCTGTCGTGGTCGAGTGTCACGTCAACTAGTCCCTCCTCACATCCCGCATCAGCCACTACCTCGCCCCACGGATCAATAACCACACTCCGCCCCGGGTATTGATGATTAGGATCACTCCCACAGCGATTCACACCAACTACGTAGGCAAGATTCTCAATCGCTCGCGCCTTTAGCAAAGTCAGCCAGTGATCCAACCTCACCGACGGCCAATTCGCGATGACGACAATCAGTTCGGCACCCTTGGCCGTCACGCGTCGAAACAACTCCGGAAAGCGAAGATCATAGCAGATCATAGGTGCCACTTTCCAATCCTGCCAATGAAAGACCGTTAACTCTTTCCCTCTGCGATAAAAACGAGATTCGCCAGCGTAAGAGAAAGTGCGATTCTTTTGATAGCGCCCTAATTCTTTTCCAGATGGATCGAATGCAATAAGTTCATTGCAGCCCGATTCATCGCTGTTTTTCCTAACAAGCCCGCCCAAAGCCGCAGCTTTATGCCGGTCAGCTAACTTTTTCAGAAACACTTCGGAGGTCGATGGTTCTGCCTCCGCGGCAACGTCCACATCAAACGTAAAACCGGTGCTAAACATTTCCGGCAACACGATGAGGTCAGCGGACCCAGCCTCGCCGAGCAACTTCTCAACCCTTGCATAATTTGCAGCAGAATTCTCCCACGCTATGTCCCACTGGCAACCAATCACACGCATGACCTAAAAGGATTAAATGAATGAGCTTACCCTCTCTAAAACTCGACGTATTTTCCAGTCTCCATCGACCGCAGGGCCGCTTCCAGCACCGTTATAATTTTTAAGCCGTCATTGAAATCCGGCTTGATCCCCGTGCCATCCTTAATGGCTTGCATGAAATCGACTGCTGCGTGCACGAAAGCATGCTCGTAACCAATGATGTGCCCTGGGGGCCACCAGGCATTAGCGTAATCGTGACTGGGTTCATTGACCATAATGTCACGAAAGCCACGCTTGTCTTCGGGGTCTCCTTCACTGAAAAACTTGAGGCGGTTCATTTCCTCCATATCCCAGGTAATCGCTCCCTTGGAACCGTAGATTTCAAAGGTATGACGATTACGACGCCCGGTCGCGTAACGGGTTGTCTCGATCGTAGCGACCGCTCCATTCTTGAATTCACCCATCAGGTTCGCAGCGCATTCGACCTCTACCTCACCAGTTTGGGAGAGGTCATCCGTCATCTTCCGCTCACTCACGAACTGCTTTCCATGACAGATCAGTTTCGCGAAGTCACCGACGAGGAAATGAGCGAGGTCGATGGCATGAGACCCGAGGTCCCATAATGGACCGGCGCCGGCAGTCGCTTTCTTGAGCTTCCAGTCTAGCGGATGGTCGAGATTATTGAGCCAGCTCTGCTGGTAAGCACCACGCCAATGGCGAATCTCTCCGATTTCACCGTTATCAATCATCTTTTTCGCAAGGTGAACGGCAGGACAACGTCGATAGTTGTGGTTAACGTAATGCACTACCCCAGCCTTCTCAGCCGCAGCCAGCATGGCCCTAGCTTCATCCGCCGTCCGACAAAAGGGTTTCTCGCAAAAGACGTGCTTTCCTGCCTTGGCGGCGGCGATAGACGGTTCAGCATGAAGGTGAGTCGGCAGTGATACATCAATCACGTCGATATCATCGCGCTCTATCACTCGGTGCCAATCGGTCTCAATCTCAGCCCAACCCCAACGATCAGCGAACTTCTGAAGATCTTTGGTGTCGCGACCACAAGCCACTTGCAGCACCGGTCGATACGGTGGATCAAAGAACCTTGTGGTTTGGCTCCAACCGTTAGAGTGAGCTCGCCCCATGAAACGGTGACCGAGAATAGCAATATGCAGATCATTCATGATCCCTTCGCATACCCCTGACCGGAATCAGGTGAAAGTAAAATTCTCAGCGTTTTCCGTATGCAAAACCTAAATTACTGTTCATAATAACACACTAGCATTGTATGACGAATCTCGCGGCTGATACCCAATTGATCCGAGACCCCCTCGAGGCGCTCGAGCATCACTTTGGTTTCGGTGAATTTCTTCCTGGTCAGGAAACCGTCCTCTCTGCTCTGCTTTCGGGTCAAGACACCCTTGCCGTCATGCCTACAGGAGGAGGTAAGTCGCTTTGCTACCAACTCCCTGCGATGATTATGGAGGGCGTCACTCTGGTGGTCAGCCCGCTCATCGCTCTCATGAAAGATCAAGTCGACGGACTGCAGAGAAAAGGTATCCCCGCAACAATGATCAACAGTACGCTCTCCCCCGCTGAGCAGAGCGACCGGCTTCGAGATCTGGCGGAAGGGCGATTCAAGCTCGTCTACATTGCGCCTGAACGTTTTCGCAGTAGTCAGTTTATTCGAGCGCTCAAGCAAGTGCCCATTGCCCTTTTTGCAGTCGATGAAGCCCACTGTCTCAGCCAATGGGGGCATGACTTTCGGCCCGACTATATTCGCCTCTCCGAAGCACTTGAAGAACTGGATCACCCTCAAACTGCTGCCTTCACCGCCACTGCGACTCCGGTTGTTCGCCAGGACATTCTCGACGTCCTTAAGTTGCGCGACCCCTTTGTTTCCATTAGCGGATTCGAACGGCCCAACCTGAGTCTGCGAGTGTTGCACTGTGAAGATCACCGGACCAAATACAATCGGCTCAAATCGCTTATTGAATCCCAACGCACCGGAATCGTCTACTGCTCCACTCGCAAGCGAGTCGAAGAGGTCAGCGCCTCTTTATCGGGCATGGGCGTGAAACTAGTCGCCTACCACGGCGGAATGGACGACAAGGACCGGGAATGGGCTCAAAACGTTTTTCTTGATCGTAGCTACGATGTCGTCGTTGCGACCAACGCATTTGGCATGGGAATTGACCGACCCGATGTCCGTTTTGTGGCACACTTTGATATACCGGGCAGCATCGAGGCTTACTATCAGGAAGCAGGCCGCGCCGGACGCGACGGGGAACCTGCGGTTTGTGAACTGCTCTTCAATTACGCTGATACCAGAACCCAGGAGTTCTTCATTGATGGCAGCAATCCGACTCCTGAGGTCATTCTCGACACCTACACTGCGCTTTACCACCTCTGCGGTGCGAGTAACGAAGGCGTCGCCATCCCGATTCGAGATCTCGCTGACCAGATCAACGTAAAGAACACCATGCAGGTCAGCAGTGCCATCAGCCATCTAGTTCGTTCCGGCTACCTTGAACGTTTTGAGATGCCCGGGGAGCGCGCTCGCGGGACCCGACTTATTGATCCCGAGCTAAAGGACACCGATCTGACAATCAACAGCGAATCGCTTCACGAGAAAGAGCGGCGCGATCGGGAAAAGCTCGATGCCATGATCAAGTTCTGCTACGAACGGGATACTTGTCGGCAGCAATGGATTCTCGAATACTTTGGCGAATCAGACTCCACCCCCTGTGGTAGCTGCGATATTTGCGATGAATCCGGCGAGCGTGATAGCCGGGAACCGGATGACGAAGAATTTGTCATCGCGCGGAAAGCGCTTTCTGGCGTTGCCCGCACCTGCGGGCGCGACGGCGGAGGCAATTGGGAGCCTCGCATTGGCAAAGGTAAGATTGTCCAAATGCTGACAGGCTCAACGTCCCAGGATCTAAAAGCTGCGCGACTCGACGAACTCAGTACCTTCGGTATCCTCAAGGACTGCGGCTCCACCTACGTTTTTGCGCTTTTGTCAGAGATGGAACGGGCCGGACTCGTTGCCATCAAAAAGACCCCCTACCCACTTCTGACAATCACCCGCCGCGGCAGTGAAGTCATGCGTGGTGAGCGCCATTTTCAGCTCGCCTGGCCGGACCGCGACCAACTCCAAAGTAAATCGAAGACGCCACTGGCTAATCCTGACTTGGAGGAGTTGGCGTTCGACGACGCGCTTTTCGAAGCACTCAAGGCGGTGCGAAATCAGATCGCGAAGGAGGAAGGCAAACCCGCCTACGTCATCTTTGGCAACCAAGTCCTCGAGTTTCTCACGCGGTTGCGCCCCAAGACCGAAGAAGATGCACTTCGCATTCGTGGAATCGGTGAGGTTAAAGCCAAGCGATACCTCAAACCTTTTCTGGACGCCATCCGCGAGCACGATTCATAAAAACTTCCCTCACCGGAACGGGACGATAAAGACGCAGATTGGACGGCTCACGCGCCGGTGAGCACTACCAACCCAAGTCATTCACACTCAAACGATCTCGCTTAGCAAAACACCTCTCGTAATTAACTTTATTTTTCTACATAACCTCCTAATTATTATCATATAGAATAATATATTTACTTTTTTATAGGTAACCGCCTAAGCCCCGACTACGACCCCATTAATCCCGCCATACTGAAGACTATCGACAGGATCGACGCACTTTGAAGGCTCACCAACTGGAATTCACTGCCCGCGCCCAAGTCACGTGACAAAACCCGACGGGTAAAAACCGGTTTACACCCAATTTTTATTTTTATATAAATTTTTTTAATTTTAAAAACATGAGAAGTCCCCCACGCGGAACTCGCTGCTCACGATAAGACCAGTCTGGATCCCTTCTGGCTTAAGGACGACTCC
>DCQY01000009.1:40564-41760 GCA_002323995.1 Akkermansiaceae bacterium UBA1506
GTCTCGCCTCAATAGCCTCCCCATGAAACTCTTCCTTCTGTTTCTTTTTGCCCCCGTGGTCGCCAGCCTGGCTGCCGCTGAGAGGCCCAATATCCTACTAATCACTTCCGAGGACAACGGGCCAGAATTGAGCTGTTATGGCGAGCCTTATGTGACGACACCAAACCTCGATAAAATGGCGAAGGATGGCGTCCGCTTCGATCGTGCTTTCGTCACTCAGGCAGGTTGTAGCCAGTCCCGTTCATCAATTCTTACCGGACTCTACCCTCATCAAAACGGACAGATCGGTCTCGCCACCTGGGACTTCCGAATGTATCAGGAAGACACACCTAACGTGGTGCGATGCCTAAAGCAGGCCGGCTATCGAACAGGGATCATCGGTAAGTTGCACATCAATCCGGCGTCCGCTTTCCCTTTCGACTTCAAGGAGATCCCAACGGCCAACTTCGATCGCAAGAAACTCGGCCGATACGCGAAGCTGGGAGACGAATTCATGAATGCTTCCGAGGATCCTTTCTTCCTCATGGTCAATTATCCAGATGCCCACCGTCCTTTCATCCCGCAGGTAGACAACCTCCCGAAAACGCCGCTCACTGGAGCGGACGTCAAACCGCTCGCCTACATGGGCGTCGACCACCCCGAACTGCGCCGGCAAACAGCCGACCACTACAATTGTATGAATCGTCTCGATTCGCTGATCGGTGATCTCCTTAAGAAACTGAAGGCCAGCGGCAAGTCAGACAACACGCTCGTCCTTTATCTCGGGGATCACGGAGCTGACTTGCTTCGGGGCAAGCGAACCTGCCTCGAAAGCGGCCTGTGCATTCCGCTAATTGCTTCGTGGCCCGGCAGAGCCAGAGCGGGCCAGGTTAGGCAGGAACTCGTCTCCACAATCGACCTGTTCCCAACCATCCTTGAAGCGTCGGGAGTGGATGCACCAGGCAACCTCAAGGGTCGCTCGCTGCTTCCGCTTCTGAACGGCGAGAACCCGGATTGGCGGACCTACGTGTTTGCCGAGTGGCATTTGCACGGACTCTTCAACTTCTTTCCGCAACGATCGGTTCGCGGGCAGCGATACAAGCTGATTCACAACCTGGCGCCCGGCTTGGGGAACCCTGAACTCGATTTTGTCATGGGACGTCACTTCCCGGAACTGGGGATGAGCGTCTTCGAATCCAATCCCATCATTGCTGCCG
>DCQY01000139.1:0-16453 GCA_002323995.1 Akkermansiaceae bacterium UBA1506
TGTCCACTCGAAGGAGTTGGATGGCTCGACTTTCCCAAGAGCGACGCTCAAGGTTTCATCGTAGGCGATGACGGCGAGATTTACGTGCCGAATAAACTGGTTGAAGCAGGTCCAGGTCAGTTTCACGGATTGGGGAGGAGTGGCGGAAGGGTAGGAGAGAATGATTCCCACTCTGGCGCTGCTCATCGGCACGCGCTTCCGTGGTGCCTGCTGCGCAAAGTCTTTGAAGTCTACGCCGTAAAAGTTCAGTCGTTGAACCGTGCCGGTGAGCTTGATACCATCGATCTCAATGGGATTTCCCTCGAGAAAATGATTTTCGATGGCTTCTCGAGCCGCGTCCTGCTCTTTTAGGTCGAGGAATTCGTCATCGTCGCGTTCGAGAGTGACACTCTCATCAAGGGTGGCTAGGGGAATGAGAATCTCATGCCGAACTTCATAATCTTCGATATATAGAAACGAATAGATGGAGGTGTAGCTCGTGATGCCGAGGAGCCCCCGGTTTTTTGCCTGAAACCAGTTTTCCAATTCTGCTTTTGAAGCCTCCGCTGAGAGCGCCGGGCTTTCCCAGTCGAAACGGATCGTTTCCGATCGGTTCGGCAAGAGCGACAAAGAATGTGGCAAAGCTGCATTCTCCTGCTCAACCTGAAGCAGCATTTCTGCCGGCAGCAGGTCCGAATCATCGGTAAAATTTTGAGTGAATGTCAGGTATTCAGGGGGCGATGATAATTCGTAGCGAAGCTCAAATTTGGTCTCGTGAGCCATCAAGTCCATTAAGTGGACTCCGGTGCCGAGTGGGCTGATTTCTTTGAGGCGGACTTCCTGTAACTTCAACTGTTCTCCGGAAGCATCGCGAATTTGGAATTTTTCGGCAATGAACCTCTGGTGCAAGTCAACACCTCGCATGATTTCTTCCGGCTTCAGAATACCCTTGCTACTGGTTTTTAGATCGTGAAAAAGGTAGAGGTCTTCGAGAAATCCCTCGATGCCTACCGTGACCTGATCACGCGAAACAAACGCCTCGGTGTAGGTCACCGAGATTGGATGAGCCATGCATCGTTCGAATGCGGGCAGATGCCCTGAGACCACTAAAGCAAAAGCCATGAGCTGGTTCAGGCCCCTCGACATCCGCAGGCAGCTGAAAATGCTTCGGAGGTGACATGCGAACACTGTCCCCAGCCTTGCATGTGGGGAGTGAGGGGGCGCTTGTGATGTAAAAGTCCTCATTAATTAGGAAACCTCAATTAGCGGCGAAAGACCTCTAATTGTGGAACTTGCATGGATTGCCAAGTAAAGCACTCAATAGCCGAGATGCGCCTCTTCCTTAGAGACCGATTTCGGAGTAATCCTTTTGCTGAGAACATTTATGAAAATAAAACCCATCCACTCAACTCCCTTTCCAACCAAACGTGAATTACTTTCAGGTTTCGCCTTGGGGTTCGCCATCTGTTTCTCAGCGACCGCTGAGCCGAAGCGCGAACTCATCGCTTGGGATACCCAACAACTTTCCCCCGACTTTTACGGTGAGGGAGCATACTTTGGCGACTTTAATCGAGATGGGGCCGTGGATGTCGTTTCAGGACCATTCTGGTATGAAGGTCCAGGTTTTTCCACAAAACATGAATATCGGACAGCGAAAAAGTATGATCCCCTCAAATATTCAGATAATTTTCTAACGTTTGTTCACGATTTTAATAAGGACGGCTGGGACGATATTCTTATCATTGGTTGGCCGGGTTACAAAGAAGATCATGAGCATGTTTGGCACGAGAATCCAAAGGGTAAAAAAGGCGCTTGGCCTCGGCACGAAGTGTTCAAAGAGGTTGATAACGAATCGCCAACCTTTGGCAACCTCGTAGGAGATGAGGAGCCGGAATTGATTTTTCATTTTGCCGGTCACCTGGGATGGGCCTCTCCCGATCCTGATGACCCGACCAAGCCATGGACTTTTCACCGAATCTCCGAAGACCTCGAACTCAAACGGTATGCTCACGGTCTCGGGTTTGGAGATATTAATGGCGATGGGCGAGCCGACTTTATTCAATCCAAGGGATGGTGGGAACAGCCTGAATCCATTGAAGGCGATCCGCTCTGGAAACATCATGTCTGGCCATTTGAACTCGATGGTGCGCAAATGCTGGTCTACGATGTGGACGGGGACGGTGATAACGACATCATCACTGCGATTGCCTCCCATGGGTGGGGCATTGCTTGGCTCGAACAAACCAAGACTGACGAAGGCGCTATCAAGTTTGAGATGCATCGATTCATCAACGAGAAGCCGGAAGAAAATCGTTACGGCGTGAAGTTTTCGCAGCCTCATGCATTCGACATGACGGACTTTAATGGCGACGGGCTCACTGACTTTGTTGTTGGAAAACGATATTGGGCGCATGGCCCCAAGAAAGATCCCGAGCCAAATGCCGCAGCAGTGACCTACTGGTTTGAGCTTAAACGGGGTGTCGAGGGGATGCCGGGCGGAGTTGATTTTGTGCCCCATTTAATCCACGATGATTCGGGCGTTGGCACTCAGGTCGCTGCGGCCGATCTCAATAGCGATGGCCTGATGGATGTGATCTCAGGAAACAAGAAAGGCACTCATATTCATTTGCAGCAGCGTGAAAAAGTAAGTGAGGAGGAGTGGCAGGCAGCTCAGCCGAAGGTGTTGCACTGAGAGCTAGGAGCGGCAAAATTACACCTTGATCTGAACTAATTCATTTCAAGTAAGAACAAACCACGAGTCAGAATCCGATATGTTTAATTCTATCTCACGTATTTTAATTTTCACTTTCATCGGAATTTTTTCGGCGACGGCCTTTGCCGAGAGCAAAAAAATCGTTTTCCTCGCCGACAAAGGAAAGGATCAAGAGAAGCATGCTCATGAGAGTGGTAATGCGCTTCTAGCCAAGGCACTCGAAGAGAGTGGGATGGGGTTCGAGACTTCACAATTCAAGGGTTGGCCTGGTGACCCAGACGCATTTAAAGGAGCTGACTGCGTTGTTGTCTACTGTAACGGTGGCAATGGGCACCTTGTCATGCAGCATCTCGATCAGTTCGAAAAGCTGGTCGACGAAGGCGTTGGCTTCGTCTTCCTGCATTACGCAGTCGAAGTTCCCAAAGGTCGTGCAGGTGACCTGATGCTCGAGGCGATGGGGGGCTATTTTGAGACTCATTGGTCTGTCAATCCTCACTGGACTGCTGAGATTGAGTCGCTGCCCAAGCACCCCATTACCCGGGGTGTGAATCCTTTTATTCAGGACGACGAATGGTATTACCACATGCGTTTTCAGCCCGAGATGGAGGGTGTCACTCCTATTCTTTCCGCTCATCCCCCCATGAAAACAATGGACCGAAAGGATGGGCCTCACTCTAACAACCCCCACGTCCGCAAGGCGATGGAAGCCGGCGAAATCCAACATATCGGCTGGGCCTACGAACGTCCTGACGGTAAGGGCCGTGGTTTCGGGACAACGGGGGGCCATTACCACTTTACGTGGAACAGTGACGACTGGCGCACTCTAATGCTCAATGCAATCGCGTGGACTGCTGGCTTGGAAATTCCGAATGAAGGCGTTCCCTCAAAGCCCGATCCAATCAGTATCGAGGAATGGAAGAAGATCGTCAGGTAGCTAACGCGAAGAGTGCGATAGCATCGAACTTCTTCGTTCTGAAGCAGGGCTGTCACTAAGGGCGGTTGTTTCGAGAATGCGTTCCCCAATGAAATCAAGTATCTCGTTTTTGGCTTCTTTTCTTTTCTTCGCTTCTTTTGCTGTCGCTGACAACTATGTGCCAACGAATACCCAGGCTCCGGGCGAAGAGCCCGTTTCGCCAGAAGAAGCGGCGAAGCTTATGTCGGTCCCAGACGGCTTTTCCGTCACTCTCTTTGCCGGCGAGCCTGAGGTTCGCCAACCGATCGCGATGCAGGTCGATGACCGCGGGAGAATTTGGGTAGCCGAGTCATATTCCTATAAAGAATGGGAAATGAAAGGGGAGGACCGGATTCTCATTTTCGAGGATTCTGATAATGACGGGCGATTTGATGATCGAAAGATTTTTTATTCGGGGGCCACTCATCTGTCCGGCTTCGTTGCGGGATTCGGAGGAACTTGGATCTGCAACTCGCCCAACCTCGAATTCATACCGGATCGAAATGGCGACGATATACCGGATGGGCCACCCGAAATTATTCTGGATGGTTTCACCACAGACGGAAAACACAACTTCTTCAGCGGACTGACGTGGGGGCCTGACGGTTGGCTTTATGGTCGCCATGGCATCACCGCCTCCTCGTTGGTGGGAATTCCGGGCACTCCGCCCGAGGAACGGGTCGATGTGAGTTGTGGCATCTGGCGGCTTCACCCCGTGACGCATCAGTTTGAAATCGTGGCTAGGGGAACTACCAATCCCTGGGGACTCGATTGGAACGAGATGGGGGAAATGTTCATGACCGGAAATGTGAATGGTCACCTCTGGCATGTGATCCCGGGAGCCTTTTACC
Organism: Akkermansiaceae bacterium UBA1506; assembly: GCA_002323995.1. Lineage (GTDB taxonomy): Bacteria > Verrucomicrobiota > Verrucomicrobiia > Verrucomicrobiales > DEV007 > Arctic95D-9. Next base: position 4,496 of record DCQY01000139.1, read on the forward strand.
CCCGTATGCATGGGCAAGGCTCGGCGGCGCACGTTTATGATCGCATTCCCATGACAGCTGACCATTTGCACCACGAGGGGGAGTGGACCGATCGCCGAAATTTTCGGGATAATGCGCCAGGGCTCACAGATGATATGGGGGGAGGTCACTCTCACTGTGGTGCCATGATTTACCTCGGAGATAATTGGCCGGAAAAATACCGCGATACCATTTTTATGAGCAATACTCATGGTCGGCGTGTTAATCATGACATTCTCAAACGAAAAGGCTCCGGCTATATCGGTATCCATGGAAAGGATTTCATGAAGGCCAATCAACCGTGGTATCGCGGGGTCACCCAAATTTACGGGCCCGATGGTGGCGTGTATTTTTCGGATTGGACGGACTTTGGAGAATGTCACGACAACGACGGCGTTCACCGAACAAGCGGGCGTATTTACAAGGTTGTCTACGGGGAAGTGGGGAATCTCGGGAGATTGGACCTGTCAAAAAAAACTTCTCTGGAGTTGGTCGCCTGTCAGTTGCATCACAACGAATGGTATGTCAGGCACGCTCGTCGTCTTCTCCAGGAACGTTTTGTTGCCGGGGCAAATCTCACGGAAGCTCGTGAGGAATTGCTGCGTCTCCTCGAGGATGAGGAGCAACCGGTCGACCGACAACTGCGCTTTCTCTGGTCGCTTCATACCACTGGAGGATTGGTCCCGGAAAAACTGACCCAATTACTACAGCACAAGAATGAGCACATGCGCAGCTGGGCGGTTCGCCTGATTGGCGAGGGGGGAGCGCCGAATTCGGAGCAGTTTGCCCTGATCCGTAACATCGCTTCCAACGGTGAATCCAAACTGGCCAGGCTCTACGTCGCTTCAACCTTTTCCCGATTTACAGAGGCGCAGCAATGGACGCTGGCTGAGGATCTCCTCGTTGATTTCGGATACACCGAAGATCAAAACCTTCCCTGCATGATCTGGTATGCACTCCGCCCGCTGGTGGGAGCAGATCCGGTTCGCGGATTGGAACTCTTGTCAATCTGCCGTGACCCGCAGGTCTACAAGAATATCGTGCGGCGTATCGCTTCAGACTTTGATCTTAATACCGAGCTAATGCCCCGATTGATCACCTCGATCAATGCGACTCTTCAAGATGGTCACATCGGCATCGCCGTGGCCGGCGTGAAAGGAATTGAGGAGGCTTTGAACGGCTTGAAAGGGCTGACCCCTCCCGAGAACTGGGACCTCCTCGCGAGCAGTCAAGAGACGCTGGTCAGTTCTGAGGCAGCCAAGCTGCTACCCGTGTTTGACCAAGGGGAACCAATGGCGGCAAAGGATTGGCTGCAACTGATTGATAATCAGACCCGCCGAAATCAGGCCATTCGAAAACTTGCTGCCTTTGATGATCCCAAGATCGCTTCGACGATTTTGAAACCCTACCCGCGCTATCTGACAGAAGACAAGGAGGTGGTAATCAGCACGCTCAGTTCAAGAGTCGAGTATGCCCGACCGCTCTTGAATGCGGTTGAAAACGGCCAGGTTCCCAGCCAAGACATTTCCGCATTTCATGCTCGTCAGATTCATAATTTGGGTAATCAACAGCTCAAGGAGACGCTTGAAAAGGTCTGGGGTAAGCTGCGCCAAAGCCCTGTGGAAAAGCAGGAGGAGATCGCTTCTTGGCAATCCAAGCTAACCCCCGAGCGTCTTTCTGCGGCTAATCTCTCAAACGGAAAGCAGATGTTTGACCGGGCCTGTGCTTCTTGTCATATGATCTATGGTGAGGGGGGAGCGCTTGGACCGCACCTCGACGGCAGTGATCGCAAGAACCTCTTTTACCTTCTCGAAAATCTGATCGATCCCAGCGCCGTACTTCCGCAGGATTATCGGATGACGGTGATTACCCTCAACGATGGACGCGTTCTTAGTGGCAACATTACCGAGCAAACCCGACACACCATTACCTTGGCTGGACTCGCCACGGTCGAAGTGATTCCGCTTTCGGAAGTGGTGAAGCAGGAACAGTTGGAACAGTCTACCATGCCTGAAGGCCTTCTCCAGACGATGAACGAGAATCAGGTAACTGACCTCATCGCTTTCCTGCAGCAGTGAGCGGATCTTCCCTCGTTTTTTATCAGAGTTGCTTCAGAATTCATTGCCATGTCCCGCCTTGCCCTACTCATTCTTTTTACCCCATTGGTTGCCTTTGCCCAAGGAAACGAAAAATCGGACTCTGAAGTCGCAACCGTCTGGGATCTGACTGATCTTTTTCCCTCGGTAGAGGCCTGGGAGGAGGCATTGGATGAGGTGTCTCAAGGAATACCGAAGTTGGAAAGCTTCCAAGGCAGGCTGGGTGAAAGTGCTGCAACACTTGAAGAAGCCCTAACAATCCGATCCTCTCTCTACCGCAAGTTAGCCAGCGTTTCTGTCTACGCGTCCCTGAAGTCTGACGAAAACCTTGCTGAATCTGAGCCCCGGGCGCTTAAGCAGCGCGTTTCTTCCGTCGGTTCCACTCTCCGACAAAACACTTCGTGGATGGCTCCTGAGATTATTTCTCTCGGTGCCGATAACATTGAGGCTTTCATAGCAGAGACCCCCGGTCTGGCCCCGTTCGATCACAGTCTCCGCAGCACCCTGCTTCGGGCTCCGCACACCTTGAGCCCAGAAGCGGAGCGGGTCATGGCAGCGGCGGGAAAACTGAGGCGTCAGCCCTCACAAATTTACAGTATCCTTGCGAATGCTGATCTTCCCTGGCCCAGCATTACTCTGTCCGATGGCGAGGAAGTCTACCTGAATCAGGCCGGTTACTCGAAATACCGTGCGGTCGACGATCGTGATGACCGCAAGGCAGTCTTTGACGCCTTCTGGGGGAAGCTTGGGGAATACAAGAGCACCATGGGTCAGGTGCTTCTTTCTGAGGTCGAGGCCAATGTCTTTCAGTCGCGCATGCGGAAATATGACCACATTCTGGATTGGGCCTTGGCTGGAGATAATCTTCCGGAAGAGGTTTACCGCTCCTTGGTCAAGGTGACGAATGAAAGTCTTCCGACCCTGCACCGTTATTTCAAACTGCGAGGGCGTCTGTTGGGCATCGATGATCTTCGCTATTACGACGTCTATCCTGACCTCGTGCAGAGTGACGAAGTCTTCAGTTATGAGCGGTCGATCGAGACAACGATCGTTGGCGTGGCTCCGCTAGGGGATGAGTATGGTGAACTCCTAAAATCCTACGTGCAGGTCGACCACACCCACGTCTATCCCCGAAAGGGAAAGCGTTCGGGTGCCTACATGTCAGGGTCAGCCTACGACACGGCCCCCTATATGTTATTGAATCACAATGACAATTACAACTCCATGAGCACCTACGCTCATGAAGTGGGGCATGCGCTCCATACCATCTTAACCAAGGCAAACCAGCCCTTCGAGAAGTCTGGCTATTCAACCTTTATCGCCGAAACTGCTGCGATCGTGAACGAGTTGATGGTTCAAGACTACGTGCTGGAAAATGCCAGGAATGATCAAGAGCGTCTTTTCTATCTGGGCACGGCCCTCGAGCAATTGCGTGGAACTTATTTTCGCCAGACCATGTTTGCTGAGTTTGAACTGGCGATTCATGAAGAAGTGGAGAAGGGCGCTCCCCTTACTGGTGACCGCCTCACGCAGCTTTATGGCGATCTGTTGAGACGCTACCATGGCCATGACGAAGGGGTGCTGACAATCGATGACGAATACTGCGTTGAATGGGCCTACATTCCGCACTTCTACTACGACTTTTACGTTTTTCAGTATGCTACCTCAATCTCTGCTGCCGCCTACTTCACGGAGCAGATTAAAGAGAGCGGCGAGTCAGAATTAAACAAATATCTGAATGTTCTGAAGGCTGGAGGGGCTGATTATCCGCACAATATTCTTATGGAGAAAGCAGGGTTAGACATGTCCAAAGAGGCTCCCTACCGTGCCCTCATTCGTCGAATGGAATCGATCATGGATCAGATTGAAATTATCCTCGATAGGCAATCTGAGTAGGCTTCAATACCAGCTGCTCCTAGCCTTCGGGCCGATAAATCTGATTTTATCAGATTTCAAAATCGTCAGCGTCTACGTAAGCAGCAATAACGGCTTCTTCGCCCTCGCGGCCTTTAATGGAATTCCCATGTTCCATTCCGAAGATGAAGTCACGGCCCTCGGCTTTCATCTTGTCATGAATATGTTTAAATATGCCCCGATAGTTTATCTCGCCGGTGCCGGGCTCCTTGCGCCCCGGGTTGTCCCCGATCTGAAAATAAGCAATCTCGTCCCAGCTTAAATCAATGTTAGGTATAAGATTTCCTTCTGTAATTTGTTGGTGGTAAATGTCGAAGAGAATCTTACATGCCGGGCTGTTGACTGCTTTGCAGAGTGCGTAAGCCTGGTCGGATCGTTCAAGAAAGACTCCACCATGATTGGTGTGCCAGTTCAGCGGCTCAAGGACCATGACAAGATCGTGTGGTTCGAACAAGCCTGCGCAACGCTTGAGCAGCTCGATTACATTGGCGGTTTGGTATCCTATCTCAAGGCGACTTTTTGGGTTTTCGTCGAGGCTTCCGGGCACGACCGTCATCCACTTAAAGCCGCAGCGTTTAGCTACTTCAACGGAATCCTCGATATCCTTGAGCACTCCGCTCCATACATCTTCGTCTTTCACCGTGAAGGTTTGCTGGCCAATGGATCCGTGAGCGACGTGCACTCCCCATTCCATATCGAGATCGTTCATGGCCTTCGCAATCCGGTCCTGCTCTTCGACTGGACGACTCTTGAATCGATTGTCTTCCCACGCCGTGAAACCGTGATCGGCAGCAAACTTTAACTGGTCGACAGGATCTTCTCCGGCCGAGTTCTTAAACATGTTGAAGTGAGGTGCGTATTTGAGTTTAAAGGAATTTTGAGTAGAGGCTCCGGATTGGTCTTCCGTTGCTCGGCTATTCAGACCAATAGGTAGGACACTGGCACCAATGGCGGTTGTCGTGGTCACGGAACTTTTTCTGAGGAATGTGCGTCGATTCATGAAGGATAACAGTCAGAGAGGATGATTTGTTCGGCAGGCTGCAAAGGCTAGGCAACTGGCCTGACTAAAGCAAGTGAAAGGAAATTCTGTCGACCTAATTCAGCGGTTGCGTCACTGCGTTGAAGGCAGTGCGTTTTTCAGGAGGTTGGTGAACGAATTCTGAATGTCCTGCTGAGAGAGATGCGGACCAATAGCGAGAAAAAGTGGGGCCAGATGTGGTCGGGCTGCATAACTCCTCAGGTTTATATTCTGATCTGCTCCCAGATAGTCAAAAACCGTGTATTCGCCCTCTTGCCCAGCAAGGCGAACCAGTCCCTTCGCCCGGATGACACCAACAGGCAACGATCTGAGGAAGGTCTCCAGCAGACTCTTTTCCAAGCCGTCGGGAAGCGAAAATTCTATCGAAGCAAAGTGGTGTGTGGTGACGTGGTCCCCGTGGTCGTGGTCGTGGTCGTGGCCGTCACTGCTGCGCAGTGCCCGCGGGGGCAAGTTGGGTGCTTCGGTAGATAACTGGGCTACTTCGGAAGCAAAGGTTTTCCGACTTACCCAACGAGCTTTGGGGTTTAAATGGCTAGCCGAAGCCATTACCTCGCTAACTCTCTTGCTATCCTGCTTCTCAGTGTGGCTGAGGTAAAAGTGGGTAGCAGTAATGAGTTGATGGGCTTCCAGCTTGTTATGCTCATCGCGTCGCTGCCATCGCTTGGCATCTATAACAGAGAGCTGCCATGGTAGAGTATAGCGCACGGCTCGAAGGTCGCAGGTCAGCAGATCAATCAGTTGAGCTGCATCTGCTGTGCCGTTTGCTTCCATCAGCATAACAGTCTTCGGATTTAGTTCAGCAGCAGCCAAGGTGTCGAACATTTCTTCTCGAGACCCGCAGCAGACACAACTGCCGGAGATGGGGATGACGCTTTCGGCATGCTCCTGAAGGGTGAAAGAATCAACCCCGGCATTTTGATAGTCATTCAGGATGACCTGTGGTTCCACTCCGGCAGCCGAGAGATTTGGAAGTAGTTCACGCAGAAAAGTGGTTTTGCCAGATCCAAGAAAACCAACGAAGACGATGAGTGGAGTCATACCTTCTCCAAGTGATAGTCGCTATTCGGGGGGCTTAATTTCGTCTGGATGACGAGAGGCGGCCCGATCAACCGGGAGGTCTTCTGAGGTTACCGGTGGAAATGTAACCTCACCGGTGGCGGCCCATTCGGTTCCTCGAATAAGGGTTTCTTGAAAAGCGACTCCCCGCATTGATTTAGCGTCGTGCCCCATGACCGTATGAAAGATCCGACCTTTTCCGTAAGTGATAGTCATGAGAACCGGTTCATGGCGTTCTGAGCCCCCGGTCGCAAGGGCCGTTGCCAGAATCTCCATGTTTTCTGCGGGACCACGTAACCGGTCGTAGAGTTCTTCTTTGGCTTGCAGGAATTCGAGGGGCAATCCCTTGGTGATGGGATGATCGGTATCGCGAACAACGACTTTATATTCGAGGGGTTTTCCGTGAGCACCGCCCTTTCCGGGGGAGTCATCACGCAAAAATGCTCCGTTTTTCCAGTAGACGTAGGGTCCATCCTTTTCGTTGCGGCCACCCCAGCCGCCGAGTCCTATCATTCGGTTGTATTCCTTCCAGTCGGGAAAAGAATTGTCGGCAGCATGGACGACGACGAGATTGCCTCCTCCTTTGATGTAGGCCTCGAATGTTGACTTGGTCTCTTCTGTCCAAGGCAGGCCATTGTAGTTGGTAAGGACTGCATCGTAGTTCGTCCAACTTGGGCTAAAATTAGCGACTTCCTCTTTCAAGACGGTGGCGCGTTCAATTTTAAATCTCTCCGTCGCTTCAAGAATATTGATCATCGTCGGAGAGCATGCTTTCCAGTCATGGTTATTCTGCCCGTCAATCAGCAGAACACGGATCATTTCCTTCGAACTTTTCTCACTTTCAGCGCAGAGTGGCGCGACAATGGTTAAGGTGAGTATCACGCTCAGTAGCGTCTGAGGCAGGGCGATAAGCTTGTCTGCGCCAAGATGGAAGAGAGATGGAGTTTTCATTGTCTTGCGATGGGTAGGGTTGGTTCCGATCAGACGGTGGTATCGGTTTCGATAAGAATGGGTTTGATGTCCCACTTGGGATTCTGCACGAGAAAGCGGCAGGGATTGTTATGAAAGACCTCGATGGCTTCTTGGGTTGAATGATTGCCATCACGGCCCTCCTCTCTCTCTAGAGCGGCATCGTATCGATCAAGGAGTGCGGCGACTTCAAGCAGATCGCGGCGGGCTTCAAGACAGTATTGATCGAAGATCTGAGTGGAAGTGAGCATGGGTGATTGTGTAATGGCTCGTGTTTGAAAGTCGAAATTGAATCTTCAGCCCAAGCGGGTAGACCTTCAGCAAGGAGCGGAAAACCAAATAGTTGAGGCCGGTTCCGGAACGGCTATGATCATCCTTAGTAAGGCGACCCTATTATTGCAAGAACTTTGCAATAAAGGAATAAAGGGTGAAATTTGCATCATGACATCAAAATGGACTCCCGTTCACATGTCTCTTGTTGCCCTCGCAATCACGATGGTGCTCTCATCATGTGAACCGAATCATTCGGGCGGGGCAGGTGGATCTGATGCTGGTGCCGAGGAGATGGGAGCGCTCCTTTGGCCTGAGTTGATCGCCTTTGAACAAATTGCACTGAGTGCAAAACGACTCGCTGAAAAGGAAGATCGTGAAGGAATTTTGAAGCAGCGGACCGCAATTCTTGAAGCCGGGTGGGCGGTTTCTCCGAGTTCCATGCCGGAGAATCTTCCCAACCATGATCAACTACACGCCATTCTCGGGAAGCTCACCGGCCTCGTTAACGGGATGGCCCGAAGTGATCTGTCTGATGAGCGTCTCTTTGCACTCGCCAGCAGACTCAGTCCCGTGGTTAAGGAACTGATTGAAGTGTCAGGGGCAATACCGACCAAAGCCGAAAATGGTTCGCATTAGGGCGCCCCTTAATCGGAAGAGAGCAGGGCGCCTATTTGTCGAGATTTAGAATTTCTACTTTGCGGAACTCTACGGGATGACTCTCTGACTGCAGGGAAATGGTTCCGCTGGATAATTCGATTTTACCGCCGGCTTTCTCGATCAGTTTTTCTGCCTTTGCATCAGCGCCGTCTAGGATTGGCTTTTCGTATTCGAGCACCGTTTCTCCGTTGATGATGTGTCGAACCAATTCATGACCCCTCACTTCGACTTCTGCAGTGACCCACTGTTCCCCATGAAAGGTTTTGGAGTTAGACTTGGTGCAGTGGGGCTTAAACAACTCACCATTGAGGAAGACATGAGTCCCGGGCGTGCAAAGATTCCCAGTGGTTCTTTTTCCTGTGCCGTCACCGCCTAGAAGTTGAACCTCAATTGAGACAGGGAAGTCTTGATCCAAGACCATGGTCTCCGGATTTTGGCCGTGAACCATGATGCCGCTGTTTCGGTAAGCCCAGCCGGGGCCACCTTTCAGTTGATCGCCGGTGAAGCGGTATTCCACGCGGAAGCGGTAATTGGAAAAGGCAGTTTTGTAGAAGAGGTGTCCAAAGGTTTCGTTGAATTCTTCATAGTTATCGTAGCGCACTTTGAGCAACCCGTCTTCGACGCGGAAGGTGTTCCTTGAGTCCTCACCGTAGGCTTCGTAGCGGATCTTTGGTGTCCAACCGGTGAGATCCTTGCCGTTGAACAGGGGTTCCCATTTTTCTTCTGAAAGAACAAGGCCAGTGGCGAGAAAAGTGGTGAACAAGGTGATACAGTGGAGGAGAGATGGGGTTGAGCTCATAGGGGAAGTGTCGTCGAGGTAGTGGGTTCTTTCCGGGCGATTCTCGGAGTAAGTCTCCCGGATTGGTTGAAAGTATTGCCAACCCGGCAAGCGGATAAGTGAAGTGGATTTATTCTATTCTGTTCAACTCTGCTCGCAAGCCCGCTTTGATTTGAAATATTGGGGAATCTACCCGCCTCCCTATCTATTATTCTAGGGTTGTGTAGCGGAGGAATCGGGATGACTGGATTCGAACCAGCGACCTCCTGGTCCCAAACCAGGCGCACTACCAAGCTGTGCTACATCCCGCCCGTTGATCGATCGGGGCGGTAATTTCCGCACTTTGTTGAGGGTTTCAAGGTGTATTTTGCAGGGAGTGAATTCTGCTCAGATAGTGAGATTGACCGCATTTCTCTCCGCTTTCCTGTTTGTAATTGCTGTAAAATGGGTAGCTTGACCACCTCTCAGAATTAAAATAGCAAAATGGCTGATACGGACGAGAAACAGCGAAAAACGCTCGATGAGCGCAATCAGATGTCGGACCTGGAACGTCTCCGGCACTCAACAGCCCATGTTCTGGCGACGGCCATCTCAAAATTGTGGCCCGACGCCCAGTTCGCTTATGGCCCTCCGACAGATCAGGGTTTCTATTATGATGTAGAGATGGAGCACCGCATCACTCCAGACGATTTCGAAAAGATCGAGGCGGAGATGAAAAAGGTAGTGAAGGAAAATCAGCCTTTTGAGAGAGTCGTGGTGTCTCGGAAGGAAGCTCTCCAAATGGCGAAGAATGGTCGATTAGCCGCTCTTGGCGACCGCGAAGTTGAGAGTATTTTTAAGATTGATCTGCTCGAAGAAATTCCAGAAGACGAAGAAATTTCTATCTACAAGAATGGCGACTTTTGGGATCTCTGTGCCGGGCCTCATGTCCCGCGAACAGGAAACTGCAAAGCCTTCAAGGTAATGAGCGTGGCTAGTGCCTTTTACAAGGGTGACGCCAGCAATCAGCAGCTGCAGCGCGTTTACGGCACTGCTTTTAAAAACAAGACAGATCTCGGTGAGCATCTTGAGCAACTTGAAGAGGCCAAACAGCGTGACCACCGAAAGATCGGAAAAGAACTTAACCTCTTCCTTATCGACGAAGCTGTTGGCCAAGGGTTGGTTCTTTGGAAACCCAACGGAGCCATTTTGCGCCAGCAATTGCTGGACTTCATCCTCGAACATCTTAACCGCCAGGGTTACAGCCAAGTGGTTACGCCACACCTTGGTAAGCTCGATCTATTTCGCACCTCGGGGCACTATCCCTACTATGCAGATTCTCAATTCCCCCCCCTCGCCGAGAGGGAAGTTCTCAAAGAGCTTGCCGCGGAGGGTCGTTCTTGCGGGGATCTGATGAAGCAGCTTGAGTCGGGGGAAACCACTGGTTTTCTGCTCAGGCCGATGAATTGTCCGCACCATATTAGGATTTACCAGAGCGATCACCACAGCTACCGCGATCTTCCAGTTCGTCTCGCCGAATTCGGAACGGTTTATCGCTGGGAGCAATCCGGGGAGTTGGGTGGGATGACCCGCGTTCGAGGTTTCACTCAGGACGATGCTCACATTTTCTGCACCGAGGATCAGCTGAAGAGCGAAATCATGGGGTGCCTCGAGTTAGTTAAAATCGTTCTCGAAACTCTAGGTATGCAAGAATACCGAGTGAGAGTGGGATTGCGTGATCCGGATTCGACCAAATATGTGGGGGAGCCGGAACAATGGGACAAGGCAGAAGAGGCCCTGCGCGAGGCTGCTTCTTCCTTGGGCAAGGCCTTTGCAGAAGAGCCCGGTGAGGCCGCCTTCTACGGGCCGAAGATCGATTTTGTTGTAAAAGATGCGATAGGGCGAGAGTGGCAGCTAGGAACAGTGCAGGTGGATTACAACCTGCCGGAACGTTTCGGACTCGAATACGTTGGAAAAGACAATGCTTCTCACCGGCCGGTCATGATCCATCGCGCGCCATTTGGCTCCTTGGAACGCTTCGTCGGCGTATTGATTGAACATTTCGCAGGAAGGTTTCCCACTTGGCTATCGCCGGAGCAAGTTCGAATCCTGCCCATTTCTGAGAAATTTGTCGATGCCGCAGATGAGGTCCATGCAGCACTCCGAGCCGAGGGAGTCAGGGTCAAAGTTGACGCTTCCAACGAGAAAGTGGGTGCCAAAATTCGACTTGCTCAGCTGGATAGGATTCCTTATATGTTAATCATCGGAGCGAAAGAACAGGAATCGAATCAAGTGTCAGTGCGTCACCGTGACAAGGGAGACGTTGGTGCCATCGGTGTTGACGATTTTAAAGATCAGATCGTCGCCGAGATTCGCTCTCGCAGTCTATGATTGGGTTGGGTTTCCATTACTATTCCGAGCCCGGCGAGCTTCATTCATTCACCGGAGTTGAAACATTCTCCCTTTCGCGGGGTATTACCCTTGCGACTGACTATTTCCGTTCCTGCCCTAAGGGAGCGAAACTAAGACAAACTAACACCCAGACTTTGGAGGTAATTCGCTATCGCTAAGAGACCCATGAAACGAAGACCGCGTCAGCCAAGGACGCGGGTGAACGACCGGATTCGATCCCCCGAAATCCGAGTAATATACGGGGAGCATAATGTGGTGCTGCCAACTCACAAAGCTTTGACTAAGGCCAAGCAACTCGGTCTTGATCTTGTCGAGATTGCTCCTCATGCGAAACCTCCGGTGTGTCGTATTGTTGACTACGGGAAATATAAGTATGAGCAGTCCAAGCAGAAGAAGACTGATAAGCCGAAGAAGCGTGAGAAAGAGGTGAAGTTTCGCGTCAATATTGGTGACCACGACTACTCCATCAAGATGACCCATGCTGAAGATTTCCTGGCGCATGGATTCAAAGTTCGCATCCAGCTTCAATTTCGGGGGCGTCAGATGGCCCATAAAGATCTGGGCTTCAAGTTGATGGATCGGGTAAAGGAAGACTTGGAGACGATGGCTCACGTCGATTTAGAACCGAAACTCAATAATCGTAACATCCTCATGATGGTTTCGCCTCTTCCCAAGGAGAAGCAAAAGCGGAAATTTCGTCCCGAAGATGAAGAGGTGGATCTGGAGGAAGTTGAGGCAGCTCACGCCGCTCAGGAAGACGATGAATC
>DCQY01000139.1:16782-25127 GCA_002323995.1 Akkermansiaceae bacterium UBA1506
TGACGAGCATGACGAGCATGACGGCGATGAGGTTCCTTCCGGAGACGAGGAGGATAAGTAAGATTCCTAATTCCCGCGATCGTCAAAAAACATTCAGACAATCGCAATCCTTAAATATCTAGTGATTCGAGCTGACAAGCTGCTACTTTTCGATATCGATGGCACCTTGGTTGACACTGAGGGGGCAGGGTTAGTTGCTTTAGAGGCAGGCTTCTTTAACGCCTTTCCCTTCTGTCGGGAAAAAGCTTTTCCGTCTCTTGATCTTGGTGGGGCTACCGACAGCAGTGTGGTGGCTTTTCTCTTCGATCACTTTGCAATTGAGAATCATGGTGGTCATCGCGACCTGTTTTTTGATGAGTATCTTCTCGCGCTCGATTGTTGCATGAGAGAGTTTCGCGATCGTGGCAAAGGTAGAGTCCTCTCCGGTGTGCCCGAATTACTCGGGCGACTCGAGAAGTGTGAAGATTACCTCCTTGGAATCTTGACGGGGAACGTGGAAGCGGGAGCGCGCTTGAAATTGAAGCATTTTGACATTGACCATTACTTCGGCTTCGGGGCTTTCGGGACAGATCATGAAACTCGGAATGGCCTTGGCCCAATTGCAATTGAGCGGGCGGAGGTCGCAGTCGGAAAAGGCTTTGATCCAAGCAAGACGATTATTATCGGAGACACTCTCAAAGACATCGCCTGCGCTCGAGCTTTTGACGCTCGCGTGATTGCCGTGGCGACGGGCGGTGCCAGTGAGGAAATGCTGGAATCAGGTAGCCCGGATATCTTGTTGCCCAATTTCGCTGATACAGCAGCTACGATCGAGGCGATTGACTCCCTCTTTACCAGTGACTGATGAGGGATGACTCTTTACACATCGCGCAATTTGTGTTGGGGTGCTCAATCCTAAAACCGCTCCATACTTTTTAATTCGCCTAATGAAAAATACAGTTCTTGCTTTGCTTTCAGTGATCGTCCTGCTTGGGATCCTCAACTTGCTCTCTAACTTCGGAATCTTTGGTTCCAGTGTTGGTGCCGTAGAAAACTATGACTACCAAACACTTAGCTCTCAGCAGATGGACTCCCTTGGATTTCGTGCGATCGCAGAGGAGGAGGGCTTAGAAATCGCCGACGATGGTGAGATCAACTTTCCGAAAGAAATGGTGAACAAAATTGCCAAGTTCAACATGCTCTCGAGGACGATTATGGAAGTTGAGAAAGACGGTGGTTGGGAATTCGTGGCGGTAACAGCTGACAATTATTACATTTTCCGCAGAGCGAAGTGATTCATTCCCAATTCACTTAGAAGATGGAAAAAAACCAATTCCCTGAACTGGTCAGGTGGTTCTTGTGGTTGGCCCTGATAACAGGTGTGGGCGCTTACTTTTTAATTCTTCAATTCATCACGATACCACCCGAGAGCGAGGCCGCTGCTGATTTAAAAAATCCGTTCTATGTGGCTGGCTTGATTGCCGCGATTGCCAGCTTAGCGGTGAAACACTTCATACGGGCGCGTTCGAATAAAGAAGGAAAGCTAGTGTCATTCGTGCAGGGAGCGTTCATATTCTCACTCTCACTGGCCGAAGTGGCCGCAATTTTAGGATTGGTGCTGGGGCTTCTAGGAGGAGCTATTTCGGACTGTGTGCCCCTATTTGCCGTTTCTCTGGTGAATTTCCTGATGATCAATCCAAGGTCATTCTTCGTGTGAGAGAGCTAGCGAGCCAGAATGAATCCTAACCAGACGGCGACCAATCCAAGGATGGCGTTGGCTCCGACATTACCAAGCGCGAGGGCTATCTGGCCTGTTCGAAATAGTTCCAACGTATTCCAGCCAAAAGTTGCGAATGTGGTAAAGCTGCCGAGAAATCCCGTGAAGATGGCCAGTTGAAGAGTGTCGGAGAACCAGGCTCTGCCCTCAAACAGGGAAAATAGCCAGCCAAAGAGGAAGCAACCGATGACGTTGACGAGGAGGATGCCCCACGGAAACTGATGGTGAGGTGTCCACTTTGAATCGACTAGAAAGTGTAATCCCCAGCGCGAGATAGCACCGAGCCCCCCGCCAACCATAAGAGCTATAAGTGGTTTCAGCATCAGTGCCTAATCAATAGTTTAGTGACTGCAGAGACTTTGGGATGAACTGACCATTCTTGCGGATCAGTTTGCCATCGAAATAGATCTTACCTCCTCCGTAGTCCGGACGCTGAATGTTGACGAGGTCCCAGTGGACGGAACTGCGGTTCCCGTTGTCAGCCACTTCATAGGCCTGGCCGGGAGTGAAGTGGAAGCTGCCGGCGATTTTTTCATCAAAAAGAATGTCGCGCATCGGCTCCTTAATCTTGGGATTAAACCCGATGGCAAACTCACCGATGTAACGGGCACCAGGATCGGTATCGAAAATCTTGTTGATCGCTTTTGTGTTATTGGCGGTTGCTTTAACAATCTTCCCTTCCTTGAACTCAAGTTTGACGTTGTCGAACGCGATACCCTGATAAATCGAAGGAGCATTGTAACTGATGAAGCCCTCTACCGACTTCCTCACCGGAGCTGTAAAACATTCCCCATCAGGAATATTGTGAGTGCCTCCACACGCGTTCCCGGGGAGTCCGGCGATACTGAAGCGAAGGTCCGTGCCAGGCCCCTTTATGTGAACCTCATTAGTATCGGTCATCAGTCTGGCGAGAGCATTCATGCCACGCTTGAGCTTGGAATACTCGAGTAGACAAACCTCAAAGTAGAAATTTTCGAATGCCTCAGTCGACATGCCAGCGCTTTGGGCCATGGAAGGATTAGGCCAGCGGAGAACGCACCATCTTGTCTTGTTGACGCGTTCATTTAGGACCGGCCGCATCTTTGAAGACAACATCTGCATTTTTTTCGCGGCTACATCAGACAGTTCATTGACGTTGTTGCTGCCGCGGATCGCGATGTAGCAATCCATCGATTTCATCTGTTGCATCGCCGTTCTAGCAATCGAGGCATACTGATCTTCAGTGGCCCCACGCGCCATTTCTCGGCTGATCTTGGCGTTGTGAATATTGATGAAAGGGGTAGCTCGGACGGCACGAACCTCGCGAATTAAAGCAATACCCACTTCTTCAGGAACATCAAACAACTCGATAAGCACATTCTCACCGCGCTTCGTGGCGGTGGAATAGCGGACTAGCTGACGGGCCAATTGGTCGATGCGCGTATCATACATGTCATTAGTGTCCGTGGAAAAGGGCGTACTGAAAAGCGGAAATTACAGCGTAGACTCAGGAATCGGGGGCAGAATTTTTACGACGGGAAAGAATTTTTGCGATAACTTCTAAAAATGCCTGAAAGATTCGTATCATCGCTCAATGAAGTCGCGTCTCTTCGTGAAAGACTCGAAGCAGAGGGGAAGAAACTCGTATTGACGAACGGGGCTTTTGACGTGCTTCACGTGGGCCACTTGCGTTACCTTCGAGAAGCAGCTGCTTTGGGGGAGGTACTTTTCGTCGCAATCAACGGGGATAAATCGGTTAGAGAGCTCAAGGGGCCGGGTCGTCCGGTCAACTGCGTTGAAGATCGGGCCGAAATGCTTTGCGCTCTGGAATTTGTGGATGGGGTGGTTGTTTTTGAAGAACGCCGCGCTTCAAGCGTGATTGAGGCAATCCGACCGCACGTTTATTCCAAGGGAGGCGATTACACGGCAGATTCTCTGATCGACGAGGAAAAGGCAGTGCTAGACCGCCTCGGAATTGAAATTAAGATTCTTTCTCTGGTAGCTGGAAAATCGACCAGCGAAACTTTGAAATGCCTCTCGAAAGTGGAGGACTCCACCAAGAAGGTGGCTATTTTCGGGTCGGGAAAAGGGTCCAATGCTGCGGCAATTATGGAAGCTGCTAGCAGGGGAAAGCTGGGGGGGGAAGTCGCTTTGGTGATGTCCGATGTTCCGAGTTCTGGAATCCTTTCGGAAGCGGACCGCTATGGTGTCCCTCGAATCGTTATTGATCCGGGGACAACGAGAGTTGGTCACCTGACCGACGCTTCGTTGAAAGAAATCCGAGACCGGCTTCAAGCGGCTTCGATTGATTTGATTGTCTTAGCCGGATTTATGAGGATTCTACGAGATCCCTTGTTGGGTGCTTTTGGCGGACGTATTCTCAATATCCATCCTTCGTTGTTACCGAAATACTCCGGGCTTCGTGCGATCGAGAGAGCGATTGAAGCTGGAGACCACGCCTCCGGATATACCATCCACCTCGTTGACGGTGGCGTTGATAGTGGAGAGATCCTAAAACAGGAGGAAGTTCCGATCCTTTCTGGAGATTCACCTGAGCATCTTCAGCAACGGATCCAAGCGGTTGAACACGTGGCTTACCCTGAGGTGATAGCAGAGCAGTTAGCGAAGTTGGCATGAAGCTGTCCCGGTAGGGTAAACTTTCGTTTTCTAAATCAGGCTTAGACCTATTCCTTCGCGCTACGTCTAAGATAGGAAACTTCGGTGCGAGATTTCTCCTTGGAGATTCGGTGGTGCTGATCTATCAACATTTTCATTTCAGGAAGAGGCGTAGAGGGTTACGCCTTCATTCCGGAAACGAGATGATTTAGATTTCAACCTTGAACGATTCGTCAGCTCCAACAGAGTTGACGAACGCTGTCATTAAATCGACGACATGCGCCACATCGTCAAAGTCAGCCATCTCTACGATTGAATGCATGTAGCGAAGCGGGAGAGAAATCAATGCACTCGGTATGCCGCCGCGCTGATGATAGATTGAGTCGGTATCAGTGCCCGTAAAACGAGAAGAAGCCTCATGCTGAAGCGGAATGTTATTTGCTTTTGCCAGCTCCATAATACGCTCCACCATTAAAGGGTGATTGGCGGTGCCGTGCGTTACAGAGGGGCCACCACCGAGAGTGACTTTGCCATGCTGAGTGTGTTTGATGTCAGGACTGTCAGTGGCATGGGTAACATCGATGACGAGGCAAAAATCAGGCTTGAGCGCGTAGGACGCCATCGTGGCGCCATAGCCACCTATCTCTTCCTGAACGGCGTTGAGGGCGAAACAGGTAGCATTCGGCTTTGCCTCTGCAAGGTGTCGCATGACTTCAGAAATGATGAAACCACCGATGCGATTGTCGAGGGCCCGACCAACGATTCCATTCTTTCCAAATGGGACGGCACTGTCGGCATAAACGGCTGGATGACCGACTCGGATCCCCATTTCTTCGACCTCCTCAGCGCTTTTGGCACCGATGTCGACATAGAGTTCGTGGACTTCCGGAGCTTTCTCACCGTCTTTGCGATCCCGTATGTGAATGGCTGTATTTCCAATAATGCCCAGCACCTCACCCTTTTCCCCGAAGAGATTCAGGCGGCGTCCCCGGGCCGTGGCCCAGTCTGACCCACCGATTCGGTCGACTCTCAGGTAGCCGTCATCGCTAATGTATTTGACTATGAAGCCAATTTCATCGGCGTGCGCTTCGATCATCACCGTGGGAGCGCCCTCCGCTCCGTTGATCGTGGCCCAGGCATTGCCGTAGGCATCGCTGTCGACAGAGTCGGCAAACTCGCGACAGCGATTCGCCCAGACTCGCTGGCCCTTCACCTCAAAACCGGTTGGGCTCGGGGTGTTGAGCAATTCGTAAAGGAACTCTTCAGCTCTCTTGTCCATAACAATTCTGGATCGTGGGTTTAATCCTGATCTTGCTCTTCTGTTGGAGGAGTCGCTTCGCCTTCCGGAGTTGCATCAGTCGTTCCATCTGCCACAGAGCCTTCAGCGTTTTCCACTCCTTCTTCATCCTCGTCTTCATTGACGACTCGAGCGATATCCTGGATGGTCTCGCCGTCCTTGGTCTTCATCAGGATAACCCCTTGAGCGTTTCGACCGGTGAGGCGAGCGCTTTCAGCTTTGATCCGCACGGACTGGCCGGTGTTGGTCATCAGCATGATGTCGTCGTCAGCCGCGACTCGAAGCGCTTTGACAACGCGGCCGGTCTTCTCGGTGACTTTCATCGTGATAACACCCTTACCGCCGCGGCCTTTGGTCGGGTAGTCTTCAAAAGGAGTCCGCTTGCCGAGGCCTTTTTCGCTGACCACGAGCAGTTGCTCGGAATTATCGACAACGGCGAGGGAAACAAGGTAGTCATCATCTCCCGGACGGATGCCCGCGACACCGGCGGAAGGCCGCCCCATAGAGCGGATGTTTTCTTCGCTGGTGCGGACTGCATAGCCTCTGCTGGTGACGAGAGAAATTTCGTCGGTTCCATCGGTAAGTTTCACATCAATAAGGGAGTTTCCTTCCTCAATCTTGATCGCGATGATGCCGTCCTTGCGGTAGTTTCGGAAATCGGAGAGTTTTGTCTTCTTCACCTTGCCGGAGCGGGTCGCGAAGAGGACAAATCGATCTTCCACGAAAGTCGCGTCCTTGTCTTCGTTGCCGACAGCTTCGATGCGGAGAACGGAAGCAATCTTTTCTTCCGATTGCAGGTTGAGTAGATTTTTAATGGAACGTCCTTTGGCGATACGGCTGCCTTCCGGAATCTGGAAGACTCGCTCGACGTAGACCCGACCCGTGTCGGTGAAGAACATCAGGTAATCGTGAGCAGTGGCGGCGAAGAGATGTTCGACAAAGTCGTCCTCGTCTTCTTTAGCGGCCGCTTCACGTGTTTCCATGCCCTTGAGGCCTTTACCTCCGCGTGCTTGAGTACGGTATTCGCTGGCGAGCGTCCGCTTGATGTAGCCGCGGTGGGAAATAGTGATGAGGTTTGACTCGTTGGCGATGAGGTCGACCACATTGATGTCGCCGTCGTCGATGCCAAAATCTGTTCTGCGTGGGGTCGCCCACTTCTCCTTCACTTCGAGGAGCTCTTCCTTAATGATCTGGAGCACGCGCTCCTCGCGAGCGAGGATGTCGAGCAGGTCTTTGATCTTTTCGAGCAGCTCATCGTATTCGTTCTTCACCTTCTCGCGCTCGAGGCCGACCAGTTGGTAGAGCCTCAGTTCGAGGATGTGATCCACTTGCTTGTCTGTGAACACGTATTGGCCGGTCTTGATGTTCAGGCTTGGCTGATCGCGAATCAGGATACCAAGGGCTTCGGCGGCATCTTTAGTGATGCTGTAGGCCTTGATCTTGTCGCGGGCTTCGTCACGAGTCTTGGAGTCGCGGACCATCTTGATGAAATCATCGAGATTGCCGAGTGCCAGCAGGTAGGCCTCCAGTTTTTCGGCGTGCTCCTCCGCCTTGCTGAGAAGGTAACGGGAACGGCGCAGAACCACTTCACGGCGATGCTCAATGTAGCAGACAATGGCGTCCTTGATGTTGAGCAGGCGCGGGCGGCGGTTGTCGATCGCCAGCATGTTGGCAGAGAAAGACGATTGTAGCGCGGTGTGCTTGTAAAGATTGTTGAGAACGACCTGAGAGCGCGAGTCACGCTTGAGGTCAACAACCACGCGGGTGTTTTCATCTGACTCATCTCGCACTGCGCTGATCTCAGGAAGAATCTTGGCATTCGCCAGTTCCGCGATGCGCTCAACGAGTTTGGCGCGGTTCACCACGTAAGGGATCTCAGTGATGATGATTTGTTCACGGCCTTTCGCATCCTCTTCGATGGCAGCGCGGCCTCGTACTTTGATGCTGCCTCGTCCGGTCGTGGCGTAGTCATAGACGCCGCGGTTTCCGAGGATGGTACAGCCAGTAGGGAAGTCTGGTCCCTTGATGTATTCGAGCAGCTGCTCAACCGTGATCTGTGGGTTGTCAATCGTGGCACAGGTGCCATCGATGACTTCGCCGAGGTTGTGTGGCGGAATATTAGTCGCCATGCCCACTGCAATACCTGTGCCGCCATTGACGAGCAGATTAGGGAACGCAGCCGGGAAAACGACAGGCTCCTGACGTGTTTCGTCGTAGTTGGTAACGAAGTCGACCGTGGCCTTCTCCATATCGGACATGATGATGTGACCGAGGTGAGTGAGGCGGGCTTCAGTATATCGCATCGCGGCCGGAGGGTCACCTTCGACCGAGCCAAAGTTACCCTGACCGTCGACGAGGATATCACGCATGGTCCAGGGTTGAGCCATGTTGACCAGCGTTGGGTAAATTGTGGCTTCCCCGTGAGGGTGGTAGTTACCGGAGGTGTCACCGCAGATTTTGGCGCACTTTCGGTAATTCTTACCGGGGGCGAGGCCAAGGTCATTCATCGCGAGTAGAATTCGTCGCTGTGAGGGCTTGAGGCCGTCGCGAGCATCGGGCAGGGCCCGGGAAATGATGACTGACATCGAGTAGTCGAGAAAGGAACTCGACATTTCATCAGCAACGCTGATTGGTTGGATGTCGCTGTGCGATGGGGGCGGAGTGTCAGGTTCGTCTGCCATGTCTGAGTGGTCGCTA
>DCQY01000139.1:25459-31431 GCA_002323995.1 Akkermansiaceae bacterium UBA1506
TAAAAGTGGGAAAGTGAAAAGAAGGTAGAGTTGCCGGGCAGATGCCCGGAATTTGCTTTAGATGTCCAGGTTTCGAACGCTTAGCGCGTTATCTTCGATGAATCTGCGGCGGGGCTCGACGACGTCTCCCATGAGGATGGTGAAAATCCGGTCAGCTTCGACCTGATTGTCTTCGTCCAGTTTAACGCGAAGCAGCTTGCGGCAGGTCGGATCCATGGTGGTGGTGAACAGCTCTTTGGCGTTCATTTCCCCCAACCCCTTGAATCGTTGGATTTGCATGCCGCGTCGTCCGATTTCGATTACCGTGTCCAGAATCTGAGGGATGCTGAAGATCGGATGGGTGCGGGCGTTCTCACCGTCGCCTTCGGCAATCTCGAAGAGCGGTTTGTCCTCGTCGGAAAACTTCGCCATGCTGACGCCTTTTTCTTCTAGTTTTGAAATAAGCTTGGAGATCGAGCGAGCTTCGTGAATTTCGATGAGGCGGGCACGGCGGATGGGGCCATCAGCTTTGGTGGCCGGCTGCTGGGCATCCTCTTCAGAGGTCTCGTCTTCGGAAGCTTCGCGCTCGAAAAGATCGAGGTCCTCATTCTCGGTGGCGAAGTCACGCAGAGCGGCTTCATCGAGAAAGTATTTCACGAAAACTTCGTTACCCTCGCGAACCTGAACGAGGTATTCGGGTAGTTCGGTGTCTTCGCCGTGGCCAAGGTATTCTTGAAAGTCACCGGCGTTGCGGGTGATGATGTCGCTGTAACGATTCAGTTTTTCAAGTCCCTGAAGGATTTCCATCAGGTCTCCGGAGTCAATCTCCTTGGCCTCACCATTGGCCAGACTGCGCAGGATGACGTCGTCGGCGCCGAGTTGGATCAATATTTGACTGAGTTCGCTGTCGTCCTGGACATACTGTTCCTTCTTGCGTCGAGTGATCTTGTAGAGCGGCGGTTGGGCAATGTAGACATAACCGCGCTTAACCAACTCGAGCATCTGGCGACAGAAGAAGGTTAGGAGGAGAGTTCGAATGTGAGATCCATCGACGTCGGCATCTGTCATGATGATGATCTTGTGGTAGCGGACTTTCTCGATGTTGAAGGCGCCTTCCTGATCTCCGTCGCCAATGCCGGCTCCAATGGCGGTGATCATGGTTTGGATCTCCTTGTTCTGAAGCACCTTATCGAGGCGGGCCTTTTCCACATTAATGAGCTTACCGCGGATTGGCAGGATCGCTTGGGTGCGACGGTCGCGCCCCTGCTTGGCGGAGCCACCCGCGGAATCACCCTCAACGATGTAGAGTTCGGATTCCGAGGGGTCGCGGGAAGAGCAGTCAGCCAATTTGCCGGGTAGACCACCGCCGGACATGGCAGACTTCCGCACGGTCTCTCGAGCCTTCCGCGCCGCTTCGCGGGCGCGGGCGGCATTTGCGATCTTCTCTACCATTTTCTTAGCGAGAATCGGATTCTCTTCGAAGAATTCGGAGAAACCTTCGTAAACAATGGAGCTGATCACACCCTCGACTTCGTTATTGACCAGCTTCTCTTTGGTCTGAGAGCTGAAGCGTGGGTTGGGGTGTTTGACCGAGATAATGGCAATGATACCCTCACGACAGTCGTCACCAGTAATCGCCGGATCCTTATCCTTAAGCAACTTGTTGGCCTTGGCATAGTTGTTGACTGCACGGGTCAGCGCGGCACGAAAACCGGAGAGGTGGGTTCCGCCATCGCCGTTCGGGATCGAGTTAGCAAAGCAAAGGATGTTCTCATGGTAGTCCGTCGTGTACTGCATCACGATGTCGGCATAACAATCGTCTTCGACGGTTTTGCCGGCGTCATCGATTTCGACCATGCGCTTGCCGTTGAGCACGATAGGTTCTTCGTGAACACGTTCCTTGTTCTCTGCGAGCTGGTCGACGAATTCGACGATACCTCGCTCGTAGAAGAACTCTTTTTTCTTTTTCGAATCGGCCCGCTCGTCGATCAGGTTGATGCGAATACCTGGGTTCAAGAAAGCCAGTTCCCGAAGTCGAGTGGAGAGGTAGTCGAAGTTGAAGTCGATGCCTCCGGTAAAGATCGTGGTATCAGGGAAGAAGGAGATCTTCGTGCCAGTCTGCGATTTGTCTTTGAGTTCACCGACCACTTCGAGCGGCTTGGTCGTGGCGCCGCGTTCGAAAGCGATGTGGTGAATTTTTCCATCGCGATAGACGTCAGCGGTGAACCAATCGGAGAGAGCATTTACACACTTGGCGCCGACGCCGTGGAGACCACCAGAGAACTTGTAGGCGCCTTGTCCGAACTTGCCACCGGCGTGCAGATTGGTCAGCACCAGCTCAACTGCCGGGATACCAAATTTGGGGTGCATGTCGACCGGGATACCTCGCCCGTCATCCTCCACCGAGATCGAGCCATCGGCGTGAATGGTGATGGTGACCTTGTCGCAAAATCCGGCGAGGTGTTCGTCGATCGAGTTATCGAGCACCTCGAAAACGGTGTGGTGAAGACCTCGTTCAGTGGCGGGATCGCCGATATACATTCCCGGACGCTTTCGAACCGCCTCGAGGCCCTCCAGCTTGTCAATTTGTCCGGCATCGTAATCTCCGGATGGCTTCGGGGGCTCGTTGGCTTCAGCGGCGTCTGACATAGAAAAAGTCTGGGGGTGAATGGACCGAAAAACAGTCTTCAGAACGATCCTAAAAATCCCCCTGAAAACAGCGATTTTCCAAGACCCTTTAATACGTTAGAACCCCCAAAATATCAAGGTCTTGAACATCTTTTCAGGCATGAAAAGCCACTTTTTTTTGCCTTTTTGAAAAGATCCTAAAAAAGGCCCGAAAATTGGCAAAAAAACCCCAATTTTGAGCCGAAAACTAAGTCAAATTGAGGGGTTTTTATAGGATTTAGACAGGCGATTTTTCAAAAACCAACTAAGCCTGTCGAGCTGCCAAGTCGATCTGACTCCTTTTCATCGAAAATCGGGTGATTTTTTCACCTTCTTTTGTGTCCTCGATGATGACAATTCGAGCAAGGCAGCGGGTTGGCAGGATTGCGTCTTTTGCGGAGGTAACCCTCATCGAGCATTATTGAGTGCTTGCCATTCTCCTGCAGGGCGGGAAGGTTTGACGGGAATGCTCGCTTCTCCCAAGCCCTTATTGATCTTTGATTTTGACGGTACTCTGGCAAATACGTTGGATACTGGCATCGGAATTTTTAACGAACTCGCCGAGAGTTATAATCTTAATACGGTGACCATTGAGGAGGCTCGCGAACTGCGAAATCTAAATACTCGGGCTTTGTTGGATCATCTGGGTATTTCCCGCTTGATGGCAGTTAAGCTGGGCGCGCACATTCGCAAAATTCTTCACGAGCGAATGGAGGACGTGGAGTTATTCCACGGAATTCGTGAAGCAGTGTTAGAACTTCACGCCTCTGGATTTAAAATAGGCATCTTGAGTTCCAACTCGTCCGATAATGTGAGGACGTTCTTGAATCGCTGTGATTTGCTGAGCTGTTTTTCTTTTATCGAAGCGGGAGTCAGTCTCTTCGGAAAGCCTCAGCGTATCCTCAACGTCATAAAAAAGGAGAAGGCTGATCCAAGTTGCGTCATGTATATCGGCGACGAAACCCGCGACATGGAAGCTGCTCGAAAGAGCAAGGTCAGTGGGGTCGCTGTTTGTTGGGGGGTTAATGAGCGTGAGGCGATGGAGACAGAAGGGCCTGCTTTCTGCATCGATGAACCTTCTGAATTAATTCGTGTAGCTCACGAATTCGAGGCTTCCTAATCAGGGGCTATTCCCAGACCCAGTGCTTGAGCCGCAATTGTTCGGCCAGGTTAGCAGCATCGATGGCACGAGGGCCTTCAATAAGGGAAAGCTTATCAGCAATTTTGATCGCCCCTGCCCAGTCATTATTCTGCTTTAGGATCCTGATAGCGGAGAATCCAGCACGAAAAACCCACTCGTTTTCTTCGAGTGATATTTCGCTGCCGAGAATCTCATCGATGGACTCTTCAGAAATCATTGAGCGGTAGATTTCTAGGGCAACATTGGGCCGTCCCAGAGCTTCGAGGCATTTTGCCCGACGAACGGCAGCATTGTAACGGTAAGCCACGGGGAGGTCCTTGATATTGGAAAGTCGAGCAAAGATCTCGGAAGCTTTCATGAGTGACGGGGCTTTGTCTTGAGTGCTTAAAGATTCAAGATAATAAGAATAGCCGATGTCAGCGAGAACTGCGTAATGCAGCGCCGACTCGTCGGCCGTGTCCTCAAGCAATACCTGCATTTCAAAGCGTGCTTCTTCGTAACGGTCTCTGGCAAGTAGAGCCAAGCCCAGTTCGTGTCGCGCCTGCTGTGCAAATGGGCTGTTGCTCCCAGCGATTACCTGCCATCTTTCTAACGTAGCGTCTTCGCCATGACTGGACTTGGCAGCGAAGAACTCGGCAGCGTCCGCGTAGGGAGATTCGGGAAACTTTTCAACGATGAGCTTAAGCTTTTCGCGTGCTTCTCCGAAGTTGCCGCCTTTGAGTTGCTGGGAGCCCAGTAGCATGGCGACTTCGGGAAGGTAGGAAGAATTTGGCCAATTGGAGACAAAGGTCTCGGCCTGTTGGGTGACGCCTGCAGGATTGTTGTCGATGAGTTCCAGCCAGATAGAGGTGTAGTCGAGTCGCTCATTTTGAGTGAGCGTTAGGGGCTGAGACTTGAGTTCTTCGAAAATTTCTCGTGCGGCTTGCGGCCGAGAGGGAACCTGGTTCAGGTGGATTTCTGCCAGTGCGAGGCGCGCGTCGACATTGGACCGGTGCTTAGGATAATCACGGATAAATTCCTGCAGACTGACGAAGGCTTCCGGATCTCCCTCAGTCGCCAGATAAAGGCCGCCGATATAGCTCAAGTCGGCTATGAAGGGGGATCGCGGATTGTGATCGGCAAGTTTTTGGCGGGCGGCCTTATAACCGTTAAGGTCGCCAGCCTGCAGCGATGAAAGGGCAGCGTTAAATGCAGACCTGCTTCGGTCGATTCCTTTGAGCGACTGTGCCTTGGTCAGGAAAAGTCGGGACGCCGTTCGGAATTCTTTGTTTCGGAAGGCAGATGAAGCAGCGATGAAATGACTTCTAACGGGTTCGGCAAGCAGTTCCATTTCTACTGCGGACGGTAGCTCTTCATCAAATGCTTGTCCTTCGAGTGAAAGCCGAAGGCGTGCCTCGCGTTGGAGCGGATGGTCAGGAGTGGAGGCGGTAATCTTTAGTGCCTCAGTGAGATCGGCTCCGACACTAAACAGAACTTCTTCAAAAAAACTGGCGGTTATTGTAGCGGGGTGGCTTGAGTCGTTGATCCAGCCTTCGATTCGTGTCCGGATCGCAGTATCGTTAGGATCCACTCCTGTTGATTCCAGTAGAAGGAATCCGACCAGACTTTTGGAAGTATCCTCTGCTAGGTCGATTATTTCGCAGGCGATCTCGGCCGCCTCCGTGTTTCGATTTAGCCCAACTAGTGCTGCTATTTTGATTCGTGTAGCCGTTAGTCTTTCACTGAAGCTTAACTCTTGAGGTGTGGTGTTATCTTCCAGAATTCTGAGAGCTTCTCCGTGATTTCCGGCGAGAACTGCAATGCGGGCCAATTCTGCTCTTTCCCGTTGGGATATGGGAGTAAACATCGAGGAGGCTGCAGCAAGAGCCTCCGCGGCTGAGCCGCTTAGGGCGAGGCTTCGGAGATAGCGGAGCGTGATGTTTCGATCTTCGGTTTTTCCCGAGTTGATCAAAGTGCCAAAGGTCTCTGCCGCTTCGGTAAATCTTTCTTCTTCATAAAAAGCAATCCCGGCCCACTGCAGAGTGCTGCCGGATGGGGCAATGATGGGATTTTCTTCTAGCCACTTTGTTGCCAGTGATGCTTCACTGTTCCGCACAAAAGACTCGAGGAGCCGGGAGGCGACGAAGTCTCGCTCCAGGTCACCGCCACCGCTTTGTTGGAGGAGGTCCCATGTTTCCAAGAATTG
>DCQY01000139.1:31860-45256 GCA_002323995.1 Akkermansiaceae bacterium UBA1506
CCAAAAGCATACCGCGAGCGTTGCTTTTGTAAAAACTGCAGTTGGGAACCGACGGGTCATACCTTGGAGCTTTTCCTTACAAATTCGACTATTTTTTGGTCATCGTCTCCAGCTGACCACACGACACGAAGGAAGTCGGCAGGTGCAATATCGTGAGTGTGGAGGAAATTTCGATCGCCGCCGCAGCAGAACATGATATTGGGATCCAATTCGCCACGAAGTTTTCCGCGCGCTTTCATGATGATGCGCGGGAGCCAAGTAAAGCCCTCAAGTTCCTCGTCCTTAGCCGGTAGCTCGTCGGGGTGGATCTCGTGTCCGCTGAGTTCGCCCGCCATAACATGATCAAGGTAGTCGCGGCGCGCGCTCGCGATCATAACGGCGGTTTCGATGGCAGGCTCACCACTGTCACCATAGTCCTCGACAAAGTCGAACATCTCACGTGGTTTGTAGCCGATGGATTTCAGGAAGGCCAGATCGCTGTCGGTATAATAGCTGTTGAAGTCTCTGTCCCCGCTTTTGTATCGCTCGAGGCATCGGGCGAAGAGTTTGGTAAAAGTGGAATCCCACTGGTAGTTGCCCATTTTCGTGAAGGTGAGTTTGTGACTGCTGATAGCTTTCGTGGCTTCGGCTACTTACTGAGTTCCAGCATTCGCATGATGGGTAGTTTTGCAGCCTCACGGAATTCTTCGTCCAACTCTACCGCCGGGCTTAATTCGTTGAGGCAGTTGTAAAGTTTCTCCAGTGTGTTCATTTTCATGAATCGACACTCAGCGCACGCGCAATTAGCGGTGGGGCCTGCAATGAGGTTTTTCTCCGGTATTTCCCTCTGAATGCGGTGAAGCATTCCGGCTTCGGTCACAACGATAATATTCTGGGACTCGGAGCTTCGGCAAAAGTCGACCATTTTCTCGGTCGAGCAGACTTCGTCGGCGAGAAGTCGAACGGCAGTGGTGCACTCCGGGTGAGCCACAACCGCGGCATCCGGGTAATCATCTTTGATTCGTTGAATACTCTCGCGGGTAAATTCGACGTGGAGGTAGCAGTTGCCGTCCCAGAAATCCATTTCGCGTCCCGTCTCCTGAGAAACCCAAGCTCCAAGATTCTGATCAGGCGCAAAGAGGATAGGCCGATCCTTGGGCGCGGCCTCGACGATCTTTACGGCATTTCCACTCGTGCAAATCACGTCGGAGAGTGCCTTAACAGCGGCGGAAGAGTTGATGTAGGTAATAACGTAGTAGTTTTTTTCCTGATTCTCTTCAAGAAAGGCTTTGAGATCTGCCGCGGCGCAAGATTCCTCCAGAGAGCAACCGGCTTCAGCATCAGGAAGGACAACTGTCTTTTCCGGGTTAACAATTTTTGCGGTTTCGGCCATGAAGTGAACTCCGCAGAACACGATGACGTCTGCGTCCGTTTCTTGGGCGCGAAAGGCGAGGCCGAGAGAGTCGCCAACGTAGTCAGCGATGTCCTGAATTTCGGGAATCTGATAGTTGTGCGCAAGAATAACCGCGTTTCTCTTTTGCTTAAGGCGCAGGATGTCTTCGCGAATGTCGGTCGAGGTAGAGATAGCACTCATGGCAAGGTGGGATTTAGGGGGCAGGTTCACCTTTTTGGCTTTATGTATGGAGCTTTCGAACAAAAAACTCGGCGCACCGTCATGGTGGGGCCGGTGTCGAGGTCTCTTATGATCTCATTCGGTTAGGATTCTCAGAAATCTTTACTCTCGAGATTTGGACTGACGTTCTCGTAGTTTTCATCATGAGTGACGCCATTGTCGGCCGGAGTAGTCGGGTATGGAGTGCCATGGCTCCCACGGTTGCCTCGAGCATTCTCTGCCTTGTAAATTGCGGCTGCTTTTTTTTGGTTGGTGATCTGATTGAGCACGATTCTGGAAAGTTGGAATTTACAGAAATTGAAATAATTGGGTCGCCCCGATATCAAGCTGAATTATACGGCAATCAGCCGGGAATTAAAAGGTCCTATGCCGGATACGTCTAAATTCCGCTAAGGGTCGGGTGATAGTGCGGAATTTTGATAAATTCTAAAGCGGTTGCGCGAAAATGCATCGCCACCACGATTTCGTGGATAAATTCAGTTACCTCCTGCCTAATCACGGCGGCTTTCATGCAGTGATCGTAAGCAGTCCTTGCGGCGGCATAGCCTCCACTGCCTCCTCCGATGACGACAAAATCATAAGAATTGGTCATATATGCGGTGTTCTAATTCTGGACTTGTAGGGCCTGCCGGATTTATGTCGCAATTGCCCTCAACAAGGAGCTTCGTTTAATGGTGAATCCGAACTTACATTTTTTACTCATGCGGTGCGATAATGGTTACTGCCTAATGCACCCTACTAGGCCATGTCGTTGAGGTTGGAAATGCTGCAAGTGGCCAGGTTGGCTCCGTCGCTTCTCGGTGAGGAAGCCTCGCTTCTGATTCATGATTTCATCATGAGCCAGGAGCATGCTGATGGAGGCTTCTGTGACCGGGATGGTGATGTGGATCTATATTACACGAGTTTCGCTATCGATACGCTAACTGCCCTTCAGGTAGACCTGCCCGAGGAGACTCTGATTGCTTTTCTGAAACGGAAGCTTAGCGAAGTGGCGGAGTTGGACTTCGTGCACCTCTGTTGCCTCGCCCGCTGCGCTTCTGCTCTGTCGGATTGTCGCGCCGTAGGTGATCTTGCGCCGGTGTTTGCAGCGATCGAGAAATATCGAACTGAAGATGGTGGTTACAATCAGGCAGAGGGCATGGAGACGGGCTCAGCATATGCCTGCTTTCTGGCTTGTGGAGCTAATGCTGATCACGGCAGGACCGTTTCGAACGAAGAGGGAGTCGCCACTTGTCTTGAATCGCTGAAGGTTGCAGGGGGAGCATGGGCTAACGATGTCGCCTTGCCGGTTCCTAACATTCCATCAACTGCTGCCGCAATTACGGTCTCCCGTAATTTGAAGCTGACCATCCCATCGGAGACCTCAAAGTGGATTCTTGAATCATTCCATCCTGGGGGCGGATTTCTTCCGTTTCCGATGGCGCCTATGCCCGACCTACTATCGACCGCTGTCGCTCTCCATGCCCTGGACGGCCTGCAGGTATCGTTTGACGATAAAAAGGAAGCCATTCTCGACTATATCGACAGTCTCTGGACAGCTGCTGGAGGATTCCATGGTAGCTGGGAGGATGATGATCTTGATATTGAATACACGTATTACGGCTTGCTCGCTCTTGGGCACCTTGCTCTTTAAAAGATAAAATGGTCGAGGTCAGCGAGAGCTTGAATAAAGCAAGAGCGGCGCTACTGGCGGAGCGGGCTAGTGCCGGGCACTG
The DNA here is from genome assembly GCA_002323995.1 of Akkermansiaceae bacterium UBA1506. Lineage (GTDB taxonomy): Bacteria > Verrucomicrobiota > Verrucomicrobiia > Verrucomicrobiales > DEV007 > Arctic95D-9. Next base: position 35,188 of record DCQY01000139.1, read on the forward strand.
GGAGGGTGAATTGTCGACATCGGCTCTTTCGACGGCCACCGCTCTCGTAGCGCTTGGCAGTGTGGATCCGGAACGCTATACGGACAAAGTCGAAGCTGCGGTGGAATGGCTGGTGGATTATCAGAACGAAGATGGTGGCTGGGGGGATACGGCTAAGAGTTTTTCTAACATATCAACAACACTCTTATGCTGGTCTGCGCTGACGAAGTTCGGTGGTGAAGGTTGCGGAGTTACGACGAGACTGGCATCAAACTGGATTCGTGATTATGTCGGCTCTCTCCAACCTTCCCTGATCGCTGAAACGGTGAAGGCTCGCTATGGTAAGGATCGAACCTTTTCTGTTCCCATTCTCATGCTTTGTGCAATCTGCGGCACGTTGGGAAACGGAGGATGGAAGTATGTGTTACAGCTTCCTTTTCAGTTAGCGATATTCCCGCGTAGTTGGTTCGGGTTGATGCGATTGCCGGTCGTGAGTTATGCGTTGCCAGCCCTCATCTCGATTGGGTATGCGCGGTTTCGTCAGGGACCACTAGGCCATCGCCGTAAGTCTATAGTTTGGCCGAGAGTCTCACGGCTTCTCGCGTCGATTCAGCCGGCCTCGGGTGGATTTCTCGAGGCAGCACCTTTGACGAGTTTTGTCACGATGGCGTTGGTCGCAGCCGGGGAAAAAGATCATCCGGTTGTCAAAAAGGCCGTTCAGTTTCTTATTGATACGGTGCGGCCGGATGGCAGTTGGCCGATAGATACTAATTTGGCAACCTGGGTGACGACGCTTTCTGTGAAGGCCCTGCTAGGAAAGTCTGAGGCGAAGCAAAAGAGTAGGGTCGACGACTTGACCCTGTTGGATCAACGTGAAGCTCTGTTAGGCTGGTTGTTGGCTCAGCAATACAAAGAAGTACACCCGTTTACCGATACGCCCCCCGGTGGTTGGGCTTGGACAGACCTGAGTGGTGGAGTTCCTGACGCGGATGATACACCCGGAGCATTGCTCGCTTTAAAGTTATTGGGAGAGAAGGACAATTCTGATCGCCTTCACGCGGCGGCGGCTGAGGGAATCGAATGGTTGGCGGGATTACAGAACCGGGACGGCGGTATTCCAACATTCTGCAGGGGCTGGGGAGCACTACCATTTGACCGCTCATCCCCCGATCTCACCGCCCACACCCTAAGGGCTATGGCAGCCTGGCGTGACGAAATGAGCAGCGCCTTGATCGAGGAGATAGATCGAGTCCGTAAGAAGGGATTGCGCTACCTTTTCCGTGAGCAGCGACCCGACGGTTCGTGGGTCCCGCTTTGGTTTGGTAACCAGCATCGCCACAATGACGAGGAGAATCCGACCTATGGCACGGCAATGGTTTTGAGAGCGCTTGATGAGCTCGGGGAATACCCCGAGGCTGACGAGGGAGCGATCTGGTTGATGGACCACCAGAATGATGATGGGGGATGGGGTGCCTCGCAGAACAGATCGCCGTCGACAATCGAAGAGACGGCATTGGCTGTCGGGGCTCTTGCATGGCGCCCTGAAGCAATCGATGCTGTCAGGCGGGGGCGGCAGTGGCTGATCGATGCGACTCAATCAGGAACGACCTTCGATGCGGCGCCTATTGGTTTTTACTTTGCCCGCCTCTGGTATTACGAGCGTATCTACCCGATCGTTTGGACTGTGGAGGCACTCACTCGCTCAGAGGCTGCTATTGAGTATTAACCGAGTCACGAGTTGGGGATCGGAGGAGGAGGAATACGATCGGTGGAACCACTGCTGTTCGGCACTTCAACCGGAGGCTTGGGTTCTTTGTCTTCGCTACCGTCAGGATCTCTCAAATCAGGCATGTTGCCACTACCGTTCGCGATGGCCGGTGGCTCCGGGATACCGGTGTCGTTGTAGCGGCGCTCTGAGCCGGTTGGAAGAGGGGCGGGTGCTGCAGGCACAGTTGTAGAATTGTTGCGTCCATTCGCAGAAGGAAAGGAAGGTGAGGGGATCGAATTGCCAGCCATGCCTCGGCTAGGTATTGGTGCGACTTCAGCCGTTGGCGCAATGGTGGCAGAAGGAACGGTGGTTGCATTCAAGCCGGTGTTATTTGAAAGACTGGGTTGCACCATCGGGTTTGATCCGGTCGGAATCTGAGTCGTGGAAATTGGTGCTGATGGGCGACTAGGGGCGAGGGAATCTGCGATCTGGGGTTGTGCATTGCCATTGTAATACATCCAAACAGTTCTCAAGACTTCACCATTACTGGCTGATAGGTAAATCTTGCCGACGAGGCGCTGAGCTGGGTCAAGGAGCTCAAGGCGCCAGATGGGCTCAGCAGAGTATTCGCGAACGCGCAGCAGGTAATCGCAACTATCGAATGCCACGCGTGCCTTGCGGGCCTCCCCTTCAGCGATGGTGAAAGCGGCCACACTGTCGACAACTACCTGGTTGGCGCCGAAATATCCGACGGGAATGTTGACGGGATAGCGGGTGTTGTCGGCACCGGCGTCACCCACGCGACCACCTCCTGCCCAGAAGCGATGAAGTAGGCCCGGGGAGCGGTCGTTGTAGGCAAGTATTTCCCAGCTGTTGGGCTGCGGGATTCCGGAGCGTCCGCGCATTTCGGCCAGCCATTGGACAGCAGCGCTACCATATTGGGCTGAGATAGCACTGATACCCTGACGTGCTGATATGTTTGCTGATTGCGCTTGAGTTGGTGTTGCTACTGGGAAGGAGGTAACCAGGGACAGTAGAACGAGAAGTAGAAGATGTCGGGTCATGGGCTTGGGAAAGTTATCCACAGGAAAGAACTTGGCGGCATTCTGCCTAAGAGACAATACGATTCCTTGGGGGCGAGTCTTAGCGTGAGGTGTGATTTTCTTCACAAAACTTGGAAATTACGAGTTCAAAAACCTTCATCCGGCGATAGTTCGGGCCTCGCGGGCGTTGGATTCGATTTGCTTCCAGTTGCGATCGCGGACGAGATTACGGGGGGCGATCCAGCTACCCCCTACGGCTCCGATTAGTTCATTGTCGAGGTAAGTCGAGAGATTGCCTAGGTCGATTCCGCCGAGAGGAATGAACTTCAATCCGAGGTGACTGTAGGGGGCGGAGATATTCTTAAGGTGGCCAAGGCCGCCAGAAGACTCTGCCGGAAAAAATTTAAGTAGGCGGCAGTCTTCTTGAAGCGCCATGTCGACGTCTGTTGGAGTCATTACCCCGGGACCGAAAGGCAAGCCTGCAGCGGAAGCATGGCGTATGACAGTAGGATTGACCCCAGGGGAGACCGCGAAGCTGGCATTCGCGGCGAGGACCTCATCCACTTGGCCGGTCGAGAGAACGGTGCCGATGCCCACCATCATTTCGGGAACGGCTTCCCTGATTTGGCTGGCTGCTTTGATCGCCACTGGGGTTCGAAGTGTTAGTTCCATGGCACTGACCCCGCCGGCCAGCAGGGACTCAGCCAAGGGGATGGCAGCTTCGAGTTCGTCGATGACGATGACGGCGAGGAGGCGGGCGTCTATGAGGGCTTTGCCGGGGCCATTTTCAGGGTTCAAATTAGTCATGATGATGAGATACGTGATCAGGCAGTGGGTTCGGCTTCACAGACTGCTTCGATTTTAATACGAAAATGTCGCCATTTATTCACATGAGAAAACTGATTTCGCAACTCGCAGTGTTAGTGCTAGCAACCGGCCTTGTGGCTTCCCCAATCGTGGGCGCTGAGAAGAAAAAGGTAGTGCCGAAGAGGCAAGTAAACCCAGCTCTCTTGCCGTTTGAAGACGTTGAGGGACTTCCTCGTGTCCTGCTGATCGGAGATTCCATCTCAATCGGGTATACCTTGGCCGTGAGGGACCTGTTAAAGGATAAGGCTAACGTGCATCGACCTTTGGCCAATTGCGGCCCAACAACTAGGGGACTGACCGAAATCGAAGAGTGGCTCAACACCGGGGGCGCAGGCAAAAAATGGGATGTGATTCACTTTAACTGGGGTCTCCATGATCTCAAATACATGGGGCCGAATGGCGAGAACTTGGCTGATCCAGACCTTGCGGAGAGTTATCAGCAAGTGCCTGTGGAGGACTACTTCGCAAACCTTTCCAAAATTCACGACATCCTCGAAGCGACTGGGGCGAAATTAATCTGGCGTACTACGACCCCAGTTCCGGAAGGTGCCAAAGGACGAGTTGTCGGAGATTCAGTACGCTACAATGCAGTGGCGGAACGGCTTTTTAAAAAAACCGAGGTCCTGACACATGATCTTTACACGTTTGCACTCGAGCGTGCGGCTGAAATCCAGCTCCCGGCCGACGTGCATTACTCGCCGGAAGGCTCGAAAATTCTCGCCGAAGATGTCGCGAGGGTTATCATTAAGGTGCTGAAGTGATCTGGTTGCGAAATCGTTGAGGCGGGGCAGATTGCGTCATGTCAGAGGGCCATTCTGAATCGCTCGAATTGATTCGGGAATCAGTCGTTGATCCGGAAATTTTTGAAAAATTCGCCGTTTTTTTGGCGGGAGCCGAGTTGGTTGACTTTGACCGACTCTTTGAGGATGTGGATCATACGAACTATTCGCTGGGCGACTGGATCGAGGCGTTGGTGTCTTTCGACGCTTGGCTGGAAGAGGCTGGCATTGAAAAGAGGCCATTTTCCGCGATGGCGGGGTATGTCCACTGTTGCACCCTTGCTGCTCCTCAAACAGTCGGTTCGGCAAGTTTGAAATCCCTTGTGATTCAGTCACTTATGGATTTTGGATTTGATGCCGTAGCTGATCCTCAATTATAAGAATATTCAGATTTTGCGAAAACACCGTAGAAATCTGTAGGCAATTATAGGCTCATGTGATAAGTTGATGGTTATGTCAACCACACGTAGAACACGATTCTCACGACGGGTCCCCGATCATGTTACCGACGAATTGGTAACCGTACTGTCCGATAAACAGACCTTTGGATTCAATGACCTCTTTGAGGTTGTTTATGAAAATTTAAAAGCTCGTAATGCGGTGAGTGGTGGCGAAGAGATGCTTCGCCTCCGTGCATACGAGAAGTTACAGAATCTTGTAACTCGCGGTCTTGTCGAGAAAAACGGCAAGGAATACCGCGGTTTGGACAATATTCACGAAGCCTCCAGCGCCCACGCGGCAGCTAACGGCTAAGTTCTTGTCGAGACTCGTTCCTAAACACGTTAACAAAAGGCCGATTCTGGGAGGAATCGGCCTTTTTTTTGGGTTTACTCTCAAGCCCAGAAATCGTCTGGACGGGGAGGGCATTTTCACTACATTCCACCTGAGCCGGTAATTCGGTTTTCTAAACATGTTACCTGATTTCATTCCCGTCGTTTTGCAGATCGTGATCGCTACTGCCTTTGCTGTGGCCACGCTCATTGCCAGCGCTCTTCTTGGTAAGCGCGCGCTTCGCAACAAGATAAAGGACTCTGCCTACGAATGCGGAATGAATCCTGTGGGTGATGGGCAGGCCCGTTTCAGTGTAAAATTCTACCTCGTTGCGATGCTCTTTGTGCTGTTCGATATCGAGGTCGTGTTTCTTTATCCTTGGGCGGTTGTTTTTAGAGAGCAGATCGAGGCCGGTGTGGCCGTCTTTTTCTGGTCGATGCTCAGCTTTGTATTGATTCTCTTTGTCGCCTACCTCTACGCCCTCAAAAAGGGTGCGTTGGAGTGGCGCAACTAGGGCGCTTGAAGCGCCTTGCCCATTGCATCCGCGGGCCACTTTATCTCTTTCTGCTGGATCAAGAAACAGTTGGGCTTGTTTTCATTTTCACTCCGGCCGCTCAATTTAAACGAAGAGCGACTTTGGGGCACCCAAGGAATTAACAATTAACTCTGAGGGGCTGACTCCTCGAGTAGCTCCTGGAAGTAATCGAGTCCGATCCCTTCCAGTGAAGGCAGAACGCTTGCCGCGCCGTCAAACTCATAGTGAGCTGTGATTTTGTTAGGCACAACGACACAGGGGATGCCGGCAGCGATGGAGGCGGTGAGCCCGTTAAATGAATCCTCCAGAACGATTGATCTGGAAGGATTCACCGCGAGGAATTCGGTTGCTGCGAGAAAGAGGTCAGGTGCCGGCTTGGCATGCTTCACATCGTCGAGACATCGAGTGCCAATGAAGTGATGCATGAGGCCGAGACGGTTGAGGTGGCTTTCGACCCAACTGCGTGGGGAACTTGAGGCGACAATGCATGGTATTTCAGCCTCATTGGCTTCGGTGAGTAGGGGGATGATTCCTGGTAATGGGTCAAGTTGATGGGTAATTTCAAGAGCGTCGCGTTCCCGATTTTCGTCGAGATGGCTCCAGTTGATCACGCTGCCAACAAGAAGCTCGAGGTGATGCTTGGGATTAAATTGACCGAAAGTGCTGCCGACACATTGGGAATAGGTCCGAAGGTCGAGATCGTGCCCGTAAGAGAGGAAGTCTTTCCGCCACGCCTCATAGACAGGGACCTCGGTGTCCAGAATAAGACCATCGAAGTCAAAAATAAGCGCTTCGGGCATGGATTATGATCCCTTCCCTGTTTTCTTTTGTAAAAGAGAAGCTTGATCAAGGGCGAGATCAATGAGGCGTTGAGCGACTCGTTTTGGTTTTCCCGCATGAAGTATTCCAATTGAGAGAGGAGGAAAAGTGGTAGGCAGCTTGATTTGACGGACTCCCTCGGCACTTGGCACGCCGGGAATATTGACAGCGACTCCAAATCCGAATCCTTTCGCAACGTAGCGTTGAATTAAGTTGAGCTCCGTGATTTCCATGGATGGTTCCCAACGTAGGTTTTTCGCGGTGAGTCCACGCTGAATGAGTTGTGCGACAGGTTCAATTTTTGGAAGAGAGATCAATGGCTGCAGAATTTCTCCTCCCGATGCCATGGAAACGATATCCCGAAATTTCGTTATAGGGGAATCTTTGGGAACAGTAATCGCCAAAGGGATATCGATCAGCTTGATCGACTTGATCCCGGGAGAGAACTTACGGTTGAGGATAGCGATTGCGATGTCTGCTTCCTGCTTTCTGAGGGCATCCTCGATTTCGATATTTGTGAGTTCTCGCAGTGTGAAACGTAGCGTTGGGATCTCGGCGCGGAGTTTTTGTAAGATCTCCGGAAAGTGATGGGTCAGGGCAGCTGCGGAGGCTGCAAGGCGCAGATGATGATTTTCTTCCCCTTGAATCTGTTCCGTGATTTGACCGAGCCGGGAGAAAAACGGGGCGATGAAATCGTAGAGCTCCTCTCCTGCCGGAGTCAGAGCAAACGGGCGGCGACGGAAAAGTTTGACTTTAAGGAGCTTTTCAAGCTGGAGGATTTGTCCGCTCACTGCTGGCTGCTGGATGCCATAAGGCATCTTTCGAACAGCTTCGGTGATGCCTTCAAATTTGGCGACGTAGTAGAAAAGCTCGAGATGATGGACGTTCATACCGAGGGAAAGGACAGATATTTAAAGTCGGCTTAAAGGACCAGTGAAGCTGAGAGTATTGTTCTCGTAAATCCAAAAATGGCGAATCTGGAACTTTAAATGATTTCGTAGGTAACAGGAACACCGGTTGACGCAGGGCGGCAACCGAGATTGATTGACGATTCTATGGCAAAACGAGACCTCTCCTCCAAGCTCTTTGCTGCTGCGCGCGAAGTGATTCCTGGTGGTGTCAATTCTCCGGTGAGGGCGTTTCGCAGTGTTGATGGAGATCCGTTTTTTGTTCAGCGTGCTCGTGGCTGCCGGATCTGGGATGTCGACGGCAATGAAATGATCGATTATGTGGGAACTTGGGGGCCTGCCATTCTTGGACATGCTCCATCCGCTGTGATTGATGCAGTGAGTCATGCTGCCAAAGAAGGAGTGAGCTTCGGAATTCCTAATCGGCACGAAGTTGAAATCGCTCGCATGATCCGGGACTTCGTTCCCTCAGTCGAGAAAGTCCGCATGGTGAACAGCGGAACTGAGGCGACCATGACTGCGATACGTCTGGCTCGCGGCTATACGGGGCGCGACAAGATTATTAAGTTTGAGGGGTGTTATCACGGTCATGTCGATTCGTTACTCGTGGCAGCCGGTAGCGGAGCGCTCACGCTCGGCACACCGGACAGTGCCGGAGTTCCCGATGACTTCGCCAGTCTTACAATCACGCTTCCCTACAACCGACCTGAAGCAGTCGAAGAGATCTTCGAAAAAGAGGGTGAAAATATCGCTGCGATCATCTTGGAGCCATACCCTGCTAATGCTGGTCTGATTTTCCCAAATGAGGGCTACCTTCAGTTTCTCCGCGAGATCACAGAGAAGTTTGGAACGATCCTGATCTTCGATGAAGTGATGACAGGTTTTCGCGTCGCGAAGGGTGGGGTTCAGGAATTAGTGGGTATCACTCCCGACCTCACGGCCATGGGTAAAGTGATTGGTGGTGGGCTTCCTGTCGGTGCCTTTGGCGGCAAAGCTGAAATTATGGATCACCTCGCGCCGGATGGTCCGGTTTATCAAGCTGGCACGTTGTCCGGAAATCCGCTTGCCATGACGGCGGGGATAACCCAACTCAAAGAACTGGATCGCCTCAATGGATGGCAACGCCTTGAGGAGATCGGACAGCAATTTGAAGATGGTGTTCGCGAAGCGCTCAATGAGATTGGTCGAGATCTGACATTCAATCGAGTCGGTTCCATGTTCTGTCTTTTTTTTACCGAAGGTAAGATCGAGAACGTCGAAGATGTGAAGAATGCTGACTTCGATGCCTTCCGTAAATTCTTCTGGTCAGCGCTCGAGAAAGGGGTCTACTTTGCTCCATCCCAGTATGAAGCCGGTTTTATTTCATTGGCTCACGCCACGGATGATATGGCCAAGACGGCCGAAGTGACGCGAAAAGCGTTGAAAGAAATATACAGCTGAAGTGGCTTGAATGCCTTTCCTCGTTGATGGAATTGCCAACTGCCCATGAATCATTGATGGGTAGGGTAAATTCACAACCACAACAATTTCAACCACCGAGGGCAATCCTGACATGACTGAAGATGATAAGGCGCTGGAGTTTTCCGCGAAGGACTTGATGCCCGATTGGGCTCAAGAGGTTAAATCGACTCCGCGGGAACGCCGCAATGTTCCCCATGAAGATCGCGATAATCGCGGAGGGAAGGGCCGCGGTGATCGACGTCGTCATGAAGGTCAGGGTAGCGGTCGCGACCGCAGAGTCGGGGGCGGCTACGGAAATCGTGATGACCGCGGAGGAAGTCCGCGTGGCAGAAGGGGCGACCGAAATGGTGGTGGTCGTGGAAGTGACCAATACCGTGGCAGTTCGCGAGGAAGGGGTGATCGTCGAGGAGGTAATCAGCGCAGCCGTCCTTCTGAAGAGAAACCGTTCATGGGGGTAAATGCTTCCGTCGAGCCAACTAGGGCTGCCGTGGTCGGACTGGCTAAGTTGATTCGACAGTCGTTGCGCGCTTATCCATTGGCTGATCTCGCCAAGGTGATTTTGAGGGAGCGTGATCGTTACCAGGTGCGCTTTCGTAGCGAGAAGGGCGGACCACATCTTTATTATTGCAAGACAGATGGATCACTATGGGTCTCTAGGGATGAGGCAGTGAGTCACCTGCTCAACAGCAAGACGATTGAGTCATTTTATGAAGTCGAGATCGTCGAGACGGAAGCACCCGCGGGGAATTTCAGTGTGGTAGCGGTATGTGGTATGAGCGGAAAGGTTCTCGGGCCCCCGAATCACCACGAATACCAAGCTAGCGTGGCTCGGCTTCACGCAGAACGCTTCTCTAATATGCCAATCGAGCGGTTCAAATCCCGCATCACGATGGAAAGCGGGGAGGAAGTAATCGAGAAGTGGAAGAAACAATTCAGTCGGACAAAGCACTATCGACCAAAATCCGGGAAACCTGAGGCGTTTGACGAGGAAGTCTCCGATGATCGAAGTGAGTCTCGTATTGAGGAAGACACTGAGGTTCCGGTAGATTTCGCGACGGGGCTCGAAAAGACAGTCCCTGAAGAAGCACCGGCAGTTGAAGCGGCCAAAAATACGGCTGAGAAAGATAGCGGGCTACCGGTTGGCGAGAATGCAGCAACAGTTAGTGAGCCTAATACGGAGGAAGCCGCTTCGGAGGAAG
>DCQY01000005.1:0-28011 GCA_002323995.1 Akkermansiaceae bacterium UBA1506
AACGAATCAACCAATCTGTCTGACTAAGCTCAAAACTCTACCTGCCAGCTGAAGTAATTGCCGAGAACAAATCGTCTAGACAGTTCGCACAGGTTCGGCGCACCATTGGTGGTTTCACACCCAAGTCAAAACATCCTCATCAAAACCGACTTTCTCTTAGAGGCTTTGGCACCTCTTCTTGGTTAGTTCGCACCCCACGAGAAAGATTTAGAAAAAAGGAGGCGGGGCCCAGAGTCGCCCTGTTTATTTGTAACTCACCGCTTCCAGCATTAATACCGGGGACAGGACTCGAACCTGCACACCATAAGGCACTTGATCCTAAATCAAGCGTGTCTACCAATTTCACCACCCCGGCATCTGGAATGGACGGATAATCTGGCACGAACCAGCAGAACCTCAAGTCAAGGAATCTGCTTTTGCATCTACTCCAATTCTCCCCTATTGCTGACTCCCCTTATGCCTGAATCTCCCACAATTACCCGTAAATTCCTCTCCGATGCCGGAGGCTGGAAAGAAATGAAGCAGGCTCGCATGCTTCATTCCGCGGGCAAGGTTCTGGAGGCATCTTACCGTAATGGGATTCTTGAAGGCATCGTCAAAGATGGGAAAACCTATAAGGTTCGCATGGAGATCCGTTCACTGACGGATATCGAGAATCACTGCCAATGCTTTCGAGCCCGCCGCGACGGAATCATCTGCGCTCATGGCCTCGCTGTGGGGCTCGAAGTTATCGAACCTACGAAAACGCCTACCCCCGCCCCCTCAACGAACCAATCAGGAAAAAAAGAGGATCCTACCTTGAGCCTGGACTGGCCCGCAATCACAGAAGCCAACTCCGAGGACGCCATCCCCGCTACTCTACACCTCGTCATCCCGCCTAACCTTGCTACCGCGTGGGACAAGAACCGCATCACCGTGGGTGTGGAAGTCGAGTGCGGAGAAGATCGAAAACTGCTTAGCGCTGTAGCTTCGGCCACCAAGCTATTTCTTGATGCGGGCGATGCAACCCTCTTCCGCACCCTCCAGGAACTAATGCCCGAAACGGTTCCGGGCATAGCGATTCTCTCCTCGGATGATTTTTGCAGGCTACTATCAGCCATCCCCGGCCATAGCGGCACCACGCTCGGCAAAGCTCAGGCACTGAGGATTTCCCACCTTCCGTGGCGCCCTTCGCTCAAGCGCACTTCGGGACTCCGTTTCCGCCCTGATTGGGATGAATCCGTCGTCCCCCTCATCACAGGGAACGGAGCCTGGGTCCTGAGCCAGCCCGATCTGATTCAACCGGTAGCTCCCGGGCTTCCCTCCCGACTCCAAGGCGCACTCGTTGCGGGCGTCACACTTGAGCCCCACCGCTTTGCCGAAGAGTTCGCCCAACTGCAAGGGCACTTCGATCTCGAGGATGTCGAAATATACCGCCCAACACCGGCAGTCCTACTAAACCTTGAGGGATCCCTCAATCACCTCGATGCCAACCTTTCTTTTGACTATGAAGACATTTCTATCCCAGCTTCGGAAACTCGTGATTCAGTATGGGAGCGGCACGGAATTCTTTTCTTAAGTGACAACACGAGAGAAAACGCTGCCATCGCCGACCTGGAATCCGCAGGGTTTTTGCGTCGTGGTAGCAACGGGCACTTCGTTCTCAAGAACAAGGACGCCATCCTCCAGTTTCTCGCTCATGGCTACCCCGCCTTTCGGACACGTTGGCAAACCTCTGTTGGGGAACGTTTCGAGCATGCCCTGACTCAGATCGAACCCATCGAAACCTCCCTAAACTTCCGCAGCGGAGGAGAAGACTGGTTCGCCATGGATGTCGGTTTCAGCACAACTTCAGGCGACACCATTTCACGGCAGGAAATCGAGCGCCTGCTTCAGATGGGGCAACCCGGCAAGAAACTGGCCAACGGAAAAACCGCAGTCCTCAATATGAACTTAGCGGAGAGCTTTGGAGACATCCTGACCGACTGCGATCCGGAACAAATTCAGGCCGGCACCTACCGTATTGATCAAAGCCAGGCAGGTTACCTCAAGGAGACCTCCATAGACTGCGGATTTCAAACCAAGGGGACTGTTCCATGGAAGACAACCGTGGAGGGACTCGAGTTCTACGACTTGTCTAAATCCCTCTCCGATACCTTAAGACCCTACCAACTCGATGGAGTCAAATGGATGCAGGGCCTCGCCTCGCGAGGCATGGGTGGCATTCTCGCCGATGATATGGGACTAGGAAAAACCCTCCAAACTCTCTCGTTCATTTACTCGGTCGGCGGCTCCGCCCTCGTGGTCTGCCCCTCCTCACTTGTCTACAACTGGATCTCTGAAGCTGCAAAATTCGTTCCCGAGTTGAAAGTCGTCGCCATTGAGGGGCAGAATCGGGAGAAAACCCTAAATGAGCATGGTGATGCTGACATCCTCGTGACGAGCTATGCCCTTCTAAGACGAGACGAAGCCTCGTATAGGGAGCGGGAGTTCGACGTCATCATTCTCGATGAAGCCCAGCACATCAAAAATCCTGAAAGTCAGGTCAGCCAGATTGCTCACCAAATCAAAGGTAGTCATCGCTTTGCCCTCACAGGAACCCCCATTGAGAATTCAATACGAGATCTCTGGTCGATCACCCATTTTGCTCTACCGGGCTACCTCGGTAACCGAAAGCAATTTAGGGAGCGCTTTGAAAAGCCTCTCACGAGCTCGGAACCCATGACAGGAGTCAAAGATCGTCTCCACCGTCGCCTGCGACCTGTCATCATGCGCCGCCTCAAAAATGAAGTCGCGAAAGACCTTCCTGAAAAAATCGAGCAGATCGTCTACTGCGATCTAAAACCAAGCCAAGAGGAGGTCTACGAAAAACTGCTGAGCAAAAGCAAGCAGTCCATTCTCGATGCTGAAGGCGGGCACCAGCGCATGCTAGCGCTCACCGCTCTGTTGCGTCTCCGCCAGACCTGCTGTGATTTGCGCCTACTGGGCCTCCCAAATATCTCTGAGGAGAATGCTTCGATCAAGGCCGATGCCCTCCACGAGTTGCTCGATACAGCTATTGAAGGCGGTCATCGTGTTCTCGTCTTCAGTCAATTTGTCGAAATGCTTCAACTGCTCGTTCCCCCGCTTACTGAAAAGCAGATCGATTTCTGCTACCTCGATGGACAGACCAAAAATCGCGGGGAGGTCGTCAATCGCTTTCAGGAAAACGAGATTCCTGTTTTCCTGATCAGCCTCAAAGCGGGTGGCGTTGGTCTCAATCTTACCGGAGCTGATGTCGTCATTCACGTCGATCCATGGTGGAACCCGGCAGTCGAAGCTCAGGCCACCGACCGCGCCCACAGAATCGGCCAGAAAAATGTCGTGACCAGCTACAAGCTTATCACCCGCAACACGGTGGAAGAGAAAATTCTATCGTTGCAAAACAAGAAGCGCGAAATAATGGAGTCACTCCTCGGCGAAGCCGGCGATACTCATCTCAGTGAAGCGGAGTTAATGAGCTTGTTTGAATAAACACTAGTATGCGAAGTCCCGAGGGAAGTTCAGCACTTGAGATCCCACCCGTTGGCCCTGACCAGCCTGATTCAGAGAATCAATCGCCTCCCCGATTCCTTTTATTGGCCACTTGCGGGCAAAAGACGGACGGTTGGATCAACAGCGAGGCAATGGTCGGGCAACGAACCGCAAAAAGTTAATTTGCTATTTCTGGCACAGGTCATTCAGCAACCGGGCCCGCAGAACCAGAAGGCTCTAACACGGGCTCTACCTCCTTGAGATATTTAAACAGATCACTCTCGGTCGAGAGAACCACCGTGCTATCGCCGCCCAACATTTCTCCGTATAATTCCATAGTTCGAACAAACTGATAAAATTCTACCGACTCTGGCGACTGGTTGTAAGCGGCCGCATAGATTTCGGTCGCCTTCGCGTCCGCCTCACCCATCAGGGTCTGAACCTCCTTGTAGGCTTCCGATTTTATCCGGCGAAGCTCACGCTCCATATTACCAAGGATTTTCGCTGCCTCACCATTTCCCTCAGAACGAAATCTCTCTGCAATTTGCTTCCGCTCCGATATCATCCGTTCGTGAATGCGTTCTTGGACTACTGTGTTGTAGTTGATCCGCTTAAAACGAAAATCGTAAAGCTTTATTCCATATTCTTTGAGAACCGGCTCAGATGCTGTGAAGACATCTTTCTCCAGAGCCTCGCGCCCCCTTCTAATCGGAATCAAATTTCCGATAGCTCCCGATTGGTCTGCTTCAGCTATCTCTTCTTCCACCGCAGGTTTACGGGTTTTATCCGAACGGACTACCTCTGCCAACTCGTGAGACGCAATCGCATCCAAGGTCGCAGATCCTAGAATGTCCTTCAACCTAGACTGCGCCCGTCGCTCATTCTGGACCGAGAGAAAATATAAGAGCGGATCCTCAATCGCCCAGCGAGCATAGGTGTCCACGATGATGTAGGTCTTATCCCTAGTCGTCATCTCAATCGCGGCGCCATCCCAGGCTAGGATGCGCTTTTCAAAAACATTCACCTTTTGAATGAATGGGACTTTAAATTTAAGTCCGGGCGTTGTGATCGGGTCACCAATAGGTTTACCGAACTGAGTGATCACCACCTGTTCCGTTTCATGAACTGTGAAAATCGCGCCAGTAGCCACCAATAAAAAGGCGAAGGCTGTCACTACAACAAAAAATCGAATCGTAATCTTTTTCATTTTTTATCCTTGCTAGTATTATTTTGCAGCGGGTGAAGTGAGGGGCAGAAACGGCAATACCTGATTAGCCGACTCATCGACGATGACTTTTTTTCCTAGTTTCGGCATCACACCCTGCATGGTTTCAAGATATATTCGCCGGCGGGTTACCTCCGGAGCTTTGAGGTATTCTCCAAATAAAGAATTGAACTTCGCCGAATCGCCTTCTGCTTCGTTCACACGCTGCATCGCATAACCCTGTGCTTCGCTGATAGTCTTTTCCGCCTCGCCGCCAGCCTTGGGTATTTCGCGATTTTGCTCACCGAGGGCGACGTTAATCGAATTCTCTCGCTCTTGTTGCGCCTGATTCACCTCGTTGAAGGACGCCTGCACCGGTTTGGGTGGATTGACCGTGATTAGTTGAACCTGATCAATACTGATTCCCATATCGTATAGCTCAACTAACTCCTTGAGTTTGCTTTTACATTCTTCAGCAATCTCGGCACGACCTACCGTAATCACTTCGTCTACAGTCCGGTCTCCTACTACCGCTCGCATCACGGACTCGCTAGCATCCCTCAGTGTTTCATCAGCATCCCGAACGTTGAATAGATACTTCTCAGGTTCACTAAGCTTGAACTGAATCACCCACTCAACCAAGGCAGAGTTCAAGTCTCCCGTCACCATATCCTTCTCAAGTTCCATTTCCCATTCAGAAGACGTCTGACTGGAATAAGTAGCACCCCTAGTCCCGAATCCGAATTCCTGTTTCATGACCCTTGTGACCGGGACCGGATAGACCCGGTCAATACCGAAGGGTAACTTGAGATGCAGACCAGAATCGACCGTCTTGACAATTTTTCCAAATCGTAGAACGACACCCTCCTCTTCAGTTCCTATCGAATAAATTGAAGTCGCCGCAGCGATCGTCAAGACGATCAAACCCATGACGACAGAAACCGACTTTCCTCCGTTAGAAGGCGGCTTTATTTCAATAACCTCGTTTCCAATTTGTAAGCGCATAGATTTAACTTACCGGTATCGACGCCGAGAGCCAGCTACAAATTAGCCACTAAATTGGAATTCACTTGCTGCGGAACTACTAGGGAGAAGTCCTACTCTGGATCGCTGCCATGACTCGCACACAATCGGCCGCTGCCTTCACGTGGTGGACACGGAAAATATCCGCATGAGCAGCCATGCCTCGAACCAGACAGGCGATCGTCCCGGCATCACGGTCACTAGGCTTCTTGATTCCGAGCACCTCGCCAATGACTGTCTTGCGTGAAATCGGCAGAAGAATCGGAAGCTCGTAACAGCTCAGGCGCTCAAGTTCGGCAAAAATAGTCAGGTTATCCGCTTTCTGTTTTGCAAAGTCGATTCCGGGATCAAGGATGATTTGATTATCCGAAAGACCAACTCGACGGGCCCGGGTAATACGATCATCAAAGAACTGCTTCAACTCAGTCCAGATGTCCTCGTATCGCTGGCCGAGCTGCGGCTCCTTCGGTTGCCCTACTGTATGCATAATGAGCAGCGCAGCATTGTATTCAAAACAAAGGCGGGCATTCGTGTCCTCCACCATGCCTCCAATGTCATTAATAATATCGACTTGATTGGTTTTGAGAACTTTAGCAACGACCCCTGGGCGCCAAGTGTTGACCGAAAGTTTCGGGGGCCAAATCTGAGCTTCATCCCGCGGTTGCAGTTCCTCCATCGCCATAGCAAAGGACTCAATGAAAGGAAGGAGCCGGTCCACCTCGGCCGTTTCGCTGATCGCTTCACGATTAGTTCGGGCACTTTCGGCACCGATGTCGATAATGTCTGCTCCATCAAGCACCTGGCAGATCGCCTGATGCAGCGCCTTTTCCACGTCCAAAGTCCCGTCACCCGAAAACGAATCATCATTCAGGTTCACGATCCCCATGACACGGGGGAACG
This sequence comes from Akkermansiaceae bacterium UBA1506, assembly GCA_002323995.1. Classification (GTDB taxonomy): domain Bacteria; phylum Verrucomicrobiota; class Verrucomicrobiia; order Verrucomicrobiales; family DEV007; genus Arctic95D-9. The sequence continues at coordinate 6,620 of DCQY01000005.1, forward strand.
CTCTCAGCAGCCGATTCATGTCCCTTACTTTCTTCTTTTAAACGAACAAACCCCCGCCGGAAACCAACTAACGGTTTTTCTCCAGATACTGTGAGAGGTTTTGCCCCGCACTCTCCGTCCCCAAAGTGGATGAAAAACTTCTCCGTAAAGCAACGTAAAAGTAGAAGATCAAATCACCTAAAAACCTTGACCCGAATGAGCCAGCAGGTGCCGTCAGTCAGCCGATCCTTACGCTCCTCTTTTTGTTCAGCTTAAGAACATTTCCCGATTCAAAGGTCGGCTCAAACTTGGGATCCGTCAGCTTTTCGCCGTCCAATTGAATACTTCCTTGCTGAATCAACCGTCGAACGTCACCGCCCGACTTCGGCTCTTCAATTGCAGCGAAAGCAGCCTGGACAATGCCACATAAATCGGTTCGATCGGCCGGAGGATCAAAGTTGGGTAGCTTCACCTCATCAAGATTGCCACGGTTGTTCCAATTGGCGAGTGCCTGCTCTGCAGCCCCGGCAGAATGATAACGTGCCACAATCTTGTAGGCTAGAGACTTCTTCGCTTCCAAAGGGTGCTCATCAGTGGCGAGCTCTTCGCCTACCAGTAAAATCGAATAACGTTCCATTAGTTCATCAGAAACGCTCATAAGCTTTCCGAACATCTCCTCGGCCGGCTCAGTAATTCCAACATAATTGTTGAGGCTCTTACTCATTTTCTGAACCCCATCGAGGCCCTCAAGAATTGGAAGACACATCACCACCTGTGGCTCCATTCCCTCAATCTTCTGCATGTCGCGTCCGACGAGAATATTAAAGAGTTGGTCAGTCCCCCCGAGCTCGACATCAGCTTTCACTTCAACAGAATCCCAGCCCTGGACGATGGGATACTGAATTTCGTGGAGCCGCACCTCCTGGTCGTTTGCAATGCGGTTTTTAAAGTCTTCCCGCTGCAGCATCTGTTGCATAGTGACACGTGCATTGAGCTGAATCACGTCCGAAAAACTCATTTTGTTGAACCACTCTCCATTGAAGACGATTTCCGTCTTCTCTTTTTCTAGAATCCGAAATGCCTGCTCCTGATAGGTCTTTGCATTTGCAAGAATATCATCACGAGAGAGAGGCGGGCGCGTCTTCGAGCGTCCTGTCGGATCCCCGATCTGAGCGGTAAAGTCACCGATGATTAAGATCGCCTGATGACCCAGTTCCTGGAACTGCCTCAACTTTTCGAGCACAACGCTATGCCCAAGGTGCAAATCGGGTGAAGTGGGGTCCACACCAAGTTTGACCCTTAACGGTGCTCCGCGCTCTAGCTTCTTCAGCAATTCCTTTTCACTAAGGATATTAGCGACCCCACGGGTTAATATTTCAAGTTGTTCAGCAGTTGATTTCATGAACCTTGACGGTCATTCACATAGAAACTCCATTCAGAGCATCGGCAAGAAACATGGCCCTGAGCCGATGTTCAAGCCCCTTCTTTCATCTCAAAGATCTCTTTGACCGTTCTGGAACCAAACTTTTTACAATAAACCTTCCAGCTAGGTATCAAAGACCTTCTGGAATTCCTCAGGATAATCTACTTGCTCGAGACTTAAGCCATCCGGTGGAGCGCAAAACGGTGCCTTTTTGTTGGGGTCGCGACCTCGCAAAAGTTCCATTATTCCCTCGTTCGTGATCTTGCCTTCGACATTGTAAACGGCAGTTCCAACCAAGAATCTAACCATCTTGTAGAGAAATCCGTTTCCTCGGAATCGAAGACGTAAACGTCCAGAGGCATCCTCCATATCGAAATCAATCTCGGCGAGCGTGATCTCTCTAATCGTGTCCCGCTCTTCATCTTTTCCGTCGTTGCGATTGGCAGAAAACGCTCGGAAGTCATGGCTGCCCACAAAAAGACCCATAACTTCGGTGAGCGCCTCAATTTCTTTTAAGCCACGTCGTTGCCATACTAGGCCGTGCAGCAACGGTGGTAGCACCTCAGCCGTGATAATATCATATCGATAGACTTTCCCTTCCGCAGAAAACCGGGCGTGAAACTCGCGTGGCGCCTCGCGACAACGAATTATCCGGATGGCAGGGGGCAGCTTTGAGTTGAGTGCCCGCTGCCACTCCAAACCTTTCATACGCCACTCAACCGGCACATCAAAGTGGGCGACTTGACCCGAAGCACAGACTCCAGCATCAGTCCTCCCGGAACCTTGTAAGGTCGTTATTCTAGGGCAAACCGCCCGAAGTTCAGCAAGCACTACGTCCTGAATCGCATTTCCTTTCGCCTGACTCTGCCAGCCCGCGAAAGGACGTCCATCGTAGGCCAAATCGAGCCGGAAGCGGCGCAGTTGGGGTCCATGTAAAACCATCACGGTATACCCTAGCTCAATTTCAGACCTACGCCGTTGCCAAATTCGATCACTTGTCGTCTATTCAAAGGAACTTTGGATAAACCTATCTACTTCGATTTTAGGCAGCATTTTGAGGACTGGCATCGCTATGTTCTTCCGATTGCTATCTTGGTGGCATCTATTCTTCTGATGATTGGTATCTTCATCAAGATCCGTAGCGATGCCTCAAAACTCGTCGATCTTGCCGCAGAACCTGCCCGGGTCGGATTAATTAAACCCGGACCGGAAGCCATTTTTGATCCAGCTTTCGCCACTGCCTCCCCCATTGAAATGGTTTTGGCTCCCACAGCAATGACCTTTGACTCTCCCGTCGGGAGCCGCCACAGCGCTCTCACCTACAATGCCCAACCTTTTATGACCAATCAGCACCTCGGTGATGACCTTAACGGGATCGGAGGATGGGATTCTGATCATGGCGATCCTGTTTATGCCGTCTCCGATGGTCTTGTTATTTACGCTGGCTGGGCATCCGACGGCTGGGGTAACGTCGTTGTCCTTCTCCACGAACACATCAATGGCAAACCCTTCGAGACTTTTTATGGCCATCTCGACAGTATTCACGTTCCCGTTGGTCGCCGCATGAGGCGTGGCGATAGCGTCGGCACCATTGGGACAGCGGACGGGCGTTATCTTGCCCACCTTCATTTTGAGATACGCCGCTATGCGACTATCGATGTTGGTGCTGGCTATGACGCGACGAGGCTGGGGCGACTTCCCGGGGAACTCTCCTTACAAAAATGGCGGGGTCGAGACGACGACCAACTCTCTGTCGCTCCGGTTGGCGAGCCGCTACCCGCCAGACCTCTCCAGGTCGAAGCGCCCCCTCCTACCCCCTGAAGCTCTGTGGACCTCTCCGTTATCTATGTGGCTGCCATTCTCTTTGCGGCTGCTTATCTCCAATCCGCAACGGGCTTTGGTCTGGCTCTCGTCTGTATGGCGCTGGTTCCTATCATTCTTCCAGTGACTGAAGCCATCGCCTATGTGTCGCTCGCCAGCCTCGTCGTGAACTCATTCATTATCTTTGCGAACCGGGCCGGGCTTTGCCTTCGGCGAGCCCTCCCACTTTGCATTGGCATCGTTTTAGGTATTCCCGTCGGTTACTTTGCGCTTAGCGCCCTCGACGGGAAACTGGTGATCCGACTGCTCGGAGTCACCCTGATGGTGATAGCAGCGGCCGAGTTTTTGCAAGGCCGCATGGCCAAGCTCCACATTCCCGAAAAAGCCGGAGGTTTAATGGGGATGCTGGGTGGTATACTTGCTGGCGCCTTCAATGTTGGCGGGCCACCCATCGTGGTTTACACCTACGCTCGCAACTGGTCTAAGGTCGAAGTCGTCGCTATTCTGCAAACCGCATTCCTTGCCGGTGGCCTCACGCGAAACCTTTTGATGCTTGGCGCCGGGGAGGTCAACGTCGAACTTCTTATCCTTGTGGCTTGGACAGTACCCACAGCTATCCTCGCTGTCTGGTTAGGTAAACTTACTCTGGATCGACTGCCACATATGCTACTGAAGCGTTTCGTCTTTGCCCTCATTTTTCTCATCGGACTAAGCTACCTTTTTTCTGGCTAATCATCTTCATCAAGGGAAAGCTGCCGCGCCTTATTCTGCTTCTGCTCAACGGACTCCATGAGGAACACCAACCGCGAGTCCAGTGAAACCAATCGCAGGCATTTTTACAGCAGGTCGGGGCTAAAACCCTAAGCTTCGCTGCCAACCCCAGTTAATCACCTCTGGCTGCTTGGCACACTCTGTGGATAGCAAATTGGGGTCGGGTTTGATACCGACTCTTCCCAGATCGAGCCGATCCGAATCCCAACAGGCTCCCACCGTCGGATCATCGCTTATTTTCCCTTTCTCGTGAAACTCACAGGCATAAACTAGCAACTCCAGCTGGTCTCCCTCAAGTTTTAGCCACTCTTCGGTAAGTAACCTCGTCAACTCAGCGGCTCTTAAACCGTGCTCAGGGTCCCAACTATCCGATTGGCGACAACTGTCATGAAGGTAAGCAAAAAGTTCCACCACAAGAAGATCACCTCCGCTGTGCTTAGCGAGGAAAACCCCGTTCTCATGGACGCGGTCCCAGTGACCAAGACCGTGAATCCCGTCCAGGTTCATCGAAAAGTGATTAGCAGACGCCGCTCGGGCCTGTCTTACCATTTCCTGGTTCATCCCTAATTCACCACAAAAAATATTCCAGCCACACTCGCTGTCAGCAGACTCGCAATCGTTCCTCCAATCATTGCCTTAAAGCCAAGAGCAGCCAGATCACTGCGTCGCTCCGGTGCCAACGCTCCGATTCCTCCGATCTGAATACCAATCGATGAAAAGTTTGCAAAACCGCAGAGCGCAAAAGTAGCGAGGAAGACTGATTTCGGGCTCAGCGTTCCAGCCGCCTGAATTTCTCCTAGTTGCAGATAAGCGACGAACTCATTGGCAACCATCTTCGTTCCAAGCAACTGACCAAGCTGCAGGACATCAGAAAAGTCGGCACCAATTGCCGCCGCCAGCGGTGCAAAAATGAAACCCAGTAACGCTTCCAGAGACAACTCCGAAAAATTACCGTGGCTGGCCCACGAAACAAAACCGTTAATATACCCCTCGCCTTCCTCTTTTCCAATTCCGCCAATCCAACCGAAAATAGCATTGAGGAGTGCGATCACCGCCACAAAGACAATCAACATGGCTGCCACATTCAAAGCTAATTTCAGTCCCTCAACAGTGCCTCTTGCCAAAGCATCGAGAACATTACGTCCCGCTTTCTCGCGGGGAATCAACAAGTCCTCGTCAAACTCCTGTCGCTCTGGCACCAACATCTTGGCAACGAGCAATGCAGCCGGCGCATTCATCATCGAAGCAGTGAGAAGTTGCCGGGCAACTTCAATCTGTAACTCTGGATCATCTCCACCAAGAGTCATAACATAGAGACCAAAAACACTCCCCGCAATTGTCGCCATACCACCAGTCATCAGAGCCATGAGCTCGGACTTGGTCATCTTGGTTACATAGGGGCGAACCACGAGAGGAGCTTCGGTCTGGCCCACAAAGATGTTGGCCGCAGTAGCAAGACTCTCTGCTCCTGACAAGCACATCAATCGCTTCATCAGCCAGGCAAAGCCAAAAACGATCCATTGCAGAATGCCGAGGTAGTAAAGCAACGAAGTCAGCGCTGCGACAAACAGAATCGTTGGCAGCACCTTGAAGGCGAATCCGTAGCGACTCGCATCAATCAATTCTCCGAACATGAACTCAGCACCACGATCACTAAATTCCAGCAGATTCACAAATCCTCCTGAGACCCATGCCACAACATCACCGAACGGAGTCACCAGAATCAAAATTGCCAGCAGAACCTGTAAGCCGATTCCGCCGACAACGAGACGCCAGTTGATCGACTTGCGATGGTTGCTTAGTAAAACGCAGATCCCTAGCAGCACCGCTACTCCAAGAACACCGCGTAAAATCCCCTCGACCATAACTTAAAATATCAAGCGCCGCCCATCGTTTCTGGCCGACTCGAAGCAGGCATCCATGACTTGCTGAGTCTTCAGCGAAATCTCGGGCCAATGTGAATTCGGTTCTCCCCCGAGGACCAGTTCACCAAACTTCCGGAACAACTTAGTTTCCTGTGAAGTCGCATGTGAATCCGAATATTCCTCCACAGCCACTCGACGAGTGTGTCGCTCCATATGAAAGTTGCATAGATCGACGTCAAATTGAGCCTGCTCGACATCAAACCCCACCTCAGACCCATGGTAAGGCAGAACAAAATCTGGAATAGCAATATGGCCTCTAGAACCACTGATATTGACCCACTGCTGATGCTCAGTCTCAAAACTGCAGTAGAAACTTCCCGTAATTCCACCCTCGAACAGCAATTCAGCAGACAAACTAATTGGCACAGGATCTGAGCTGTCACCGGGCTCTGACTGACGAATCATCTTTGCCGTCAATGACACTGGCATTTCATAATTCAGCGTCCAGAGGATGATACGGATACAGTACCATCCGAGATCACCCAAGCTGCCAAGGGGCTCGAGGTTAGAATTTATCCTGATATTCTCTTCGAAAAAATCATCCGGAGCCTTGAAGCTGAACTGAGTGGCAATGCGCTTGATCTCTCCAACAGCATCGCCGGCATCCAATTCAGCCCGAAGTGCCGGCATCCGATCGCTGTGCATAAACATCACACCGTCCATAAACTGCACTCCAGCCGAGGCGCAAGCATCAATCATTTCCTGAAGGTGAGCAGCATCAACGCCACAAGGTTTCTCGCAAAGAACGTGTTTTCCGGCAGCCGCAGCCTTCAAGACGTAGCTTTTGCGGACGGCCGTCGGCAAAGGAATGTAGAGAGCATCGATATCATCAGCAGCAATCATCGCATCATAACCGGCGATTGGTTTCGGAGGCGTGTCATGCGGAATCTGCGACTGATTCTCTGCAATGTATTCCTTGGCCCTCTCCTCAGTGCGACTCCCTACCGCCACCAACTGACCATTGCCGCTGTTGCGAATGGCCTGCCAATTCTTCCGAGCGATTCCAGCAGTTCCGAGAATTCCCCATCGACACCTTTCCTTACTCATACAGTATTTTGTTAGTCTATATTTAAACAGTTTAGGGTAAGGAAGACAAACCTGTCGGGCTAAATAATCTATCGAAAATTAATTTTCACACCGCGGGAGCGCCAACTCTTCGTGATATCGGCCTCCATCTCTTCCCAGCTACGCCCAGCCAACAAAGGCTCAAACGCTTCTGGAGCTTGCTTACCCTCCTTAAGCGCCTTGAGGAAAGACTTGATATTGGCGGCATCCTTATCTCCGTCCATGTGAAAGTAGTAGTAAACAACGAGAGCACCGAGGCCGTAGTTGAAGTTCCCGTTTTCGGTAAACTGTCCATAGCTCTGGGTGAAGAAATCCTCGAGATTGGGAGCATCAATCTCTTCTCCGAGAGCACGGCCACCCGTGTTCCCTTCACCATAGGCAGTCACATATTCCTTTAGCTTGGAAAGATCGTTTACGTTGAACTTTCCGGACCTGTAACCGCTCTGCGCGATGTATTCAGCCATCCCCTCGGTAAACCAGCCGCGCGAACCGGGAGCATAATATTCATGGTCAGTGATTTGGTGGGCAATCTCGTGAGATAGGGTCGTATTCTCCTTGTCGTAGTCGACGCTGAAGCTGCTGCCCACCTTCTTCACCCCGAGACTGGTCAGGGGGACGAGAATATCCCCTTCGCCACCGCGACTGATATAGACACCGGCCGAACCGGGAGGTCCTCCCTTGTCAATATAGGTCTGCTTGGACTCGAAGAGATGGATCTTATGACGCTCGTCCCGGAAAGGCTTCGTCATACCGAGAGGGAGTTCACGGCAGAACTGGTTCGTCGCCTCAAAGAGTCGGGAAAACTTCTTCACCACCGATGTATTGAGCTTCACGTCGCAGATGAACTCATAGTGGTCGCTGGCGTAGATGTATTCGCCGGTCGACTCATCTTCCTTCAGCACTTCAATGTCCTGAGTCACATCAACTGAAACAAGCTTCGGCCAGGGACTGTCCCAATTTCCTTCGACAACGGCCGGTTTTGCAGTGTCGACGGGAGCGCCCTTCTGCCATTCCTTGATGAATTCCTGGTCAACCGCAGAGAGGCTGGCAATTGGTACTGGGAAATTCTGCCCATTCATGTTCAGGACCGCTTTTCCTTCGGTTACATCTACCAGTTCGGCCTGAATTGTTTTACCGGAACTGTTGGTCCAGCCACGCATTTCAGCTTTCAGCATCGGAACCACAAAAAAGGTCAGCAGCGTTACAAGGAGCGTGGCGGTTGAAGATATTGACATGACCTCCGAGCTTAGAGTGGAATGAAAACCCCATCAAGTATATAGGAATGCGGGAGCATGTCCTTCCGCATCCTCTCCACCAGATGACACCAACGCCGAAATCAGAAGTGCTCGAACACCGGTTCGGGCATCGCGAATTTCGCCCTGGCCAAGAGGCAGTCATCGATGTTCTGTTGGAGGGTCGCAATGCGCTGGCCATTTTTCCGACCGGAGGGGGGAAGAGCCTCTGCTACCAACTCCCAGCATTAATGTTCGAAGGGCTTACTCTTGTAGTTTCACCCTTGATTGCCCTGATGAAGGACCAGGTAGAAGCGCTTCAATCGAGGGGTATCAGGGCCGCGAGACTCGATTCCACACTCGAAGCAGCAGAAATTAATCAAATCTACGCAAACATGGAGGACGGTTCGCTACGTCTAATCTACGTAGCGCCGGAAAGATTTGCTAATGAAGGCTTTTTACGACGGCTTCGTCAGACTCCTATCGAATTGATGGCCGTTGACGAAGCTCACTGCATCTCTGAATGGGGTCATAATTTTCGACCAGACTACCTTAAGTTGGCCTGTCTTGCAGAGGAGCTTAAGATACCTAGAATACTGGCGCTAACCGCCACAGCAACACCCCGTGTTGCGAGTCAAATTCGGGAACGATTCTCGATTACCGAAGCCGACCATATTCAAACCGGTTTCAGCCGTCCCAACTTGACCTTCGAAGTCCACCCGTGCTCGGAATCGGAACGCGATCAACGATTAATTGATCGCATTAAGGAACATCCTTCCGGCCCGACAGTAGTCTACGTGACACTCCAGCAGACCGCAGAGAGAGTTGCGGGAACACTCAAGCAAACAGGAATCGATGCGCGAGCCTATCACGCCGGTATGAAGGACGACCATCGGGCTGAAGTTCAAGAACGCTTCATGGAAAACGAAATCGATGTGGTAGTTGCCACCATCGCATTCGGTATGGGAGTCGATAAGCCCGACATCCGTCACGTTTATCATTACAATCTGCCCAAATCGCTGGAGAACTACGTTCAGGAATCGGGCCGAGCCGGGCGTGACGGTGAAACTGCAACCTGTGAAATATTTGCCTGCTCAGATGACCTCACCGTGTTGGAAAATTTTATCTATGGAGACACGCCCTCCTATTCGGCAATCAAATCGCTCGTTGAGCATGTCCTGCTGCAAGGCGATGACTTTTCAGTCTCCCGTTACGAACTTTCCCAATCACGCGACATTCGGCCTTCAGTTGTGTCGACTGCTTTGACTTACCTCGAACTCGATGGCGTCATCATCCCCAAGGGCCCATTCTACGGCAGTTACCGCATCCAATTGCTGCGCAAACTCGATCAAGTGCTCGCCGGGCACCCTTCCGAACAACAGGATTTCTTAAGGCGACTGTTCGGATCAGGAGAGAAAGGTCGCCTCTGGTACAAAATTGATGTCGCGAAGGCCGCCTTCATTACTGGAGAGAACGATGACCGTATTAAGCGGGCGATCCGCTACCTCGCCGAAATGGGGGACGCAATCACCAAACCTTCCGGCCTCCGCTACTCCTATCGTCTCGCTCGGGATGGAAACCGAGACATTGCAATCCTGACTGATACCCTAGTGCAACGATTCAGGTCAAGGGAAGCCAGCGAAGTGGAGCGTCTCCACACCGTTGTCAACCTCTGCGAAAAGGCCGCCTGCCTACCTCAGCAATTGGTTCACTACTTCGGTGAAAAATCGGAACCCTGCGGGCACTGTAATGTATGCACCGGGCAGCATAGCGGCGGTGAACTTCCTGAATCGAGGCGAGCTTCGATCACACTGGAAGATGCCGAAGCCATTCGCCTAATACACCAAGCCGGTCATATTGCTCTGCGACAGCCACGGCAACTGGCTCGCTTTCTCTGTGGACTTTCCAGCCCCGCTACGACACGCGCCAAACTACATCGTGATGATCAGTTTGGGATCCTGTCGGAAGTTCCTTTTCTTGAAGTGTTAGCCCACACCGAGGAACTCTAATCACCAAGCAACTCACCGAGGACAGCTAATCCGCCCTCGCACTGAGACAGCTCGATCAACCGATCACGCCCAGCCGGAATATGTTCTAGAAACTCTTTCTTGCCTTTTACCTCGCCTAAAAATCCAAAGGCTCCCATAGCCTGCATCAACCTTTGAGTTGTTGCTCGAACCAATTGCCGCTCGAACAACTCGGGAGACTGATCATTCCCTGATTCCACTTTCAATCCATAGTAGAAGTCAGCCAGGGAACGACGCTCGACAGACGTGAAATCGATATATGGGTCGAAGAGCAAAGAGCCAAGATCATACTCCGGCACCCCCCAACGGAGGCCCTGATAATCAATTAAAACAGAACGATCTCCGACCATCATAACATTAGTGCTTTGGAAGTCACGATGCACCAATGAACGGGGTAAAACAGACAGCTCTTCTTTCAAATCTCGCAGGGAAGAATCGTTCCTCAGCCACTCGGCTTCCGTTTCTGAGTGAAAGCGGGCAACATACTGGTCAACAAAATAGTCCTGCTCCCATTGATAAATTGAGTCGTTGAAAGCGGGCTCCAACTCAGGCAAATCTTGAGGTGGTTCCGCTTCGACTATGGAGTGCAGTAGCATCACTGTCCGCAAGGTGTCCTCGTAGGCAGGGCGACGAACCTTGTCCCAATCCTCCATTTCCAAATGGCTCAAGTCCAAAGAACCAAGGTCCTCGACCCAGACTATATTGCCAGGCTCATCCCACGCGATCAGATTAGGTGCGGGAATATCGTGCCGGTTGAGAAAAGCCGTAACAGGCGCAAACCGTTCATTATCTGGCCGTTTTCGGTCATAGCTGACCGCTACAATTCTGCGCCCAGTAACAGCTTCCTCGATGCGAAAGAAACCTCGCCCCGACCCGCCTTTTTCAATGGCGGAGAGTGTCAGTGCGGCATCACGCCACTCAGGGATCACCTCCCTAGTATGTTGTTCAATTATCGAAATATCCATACCTGCGATAGGTCACCAAACCACGGTAGTTCGAAAAGTCATTTGAATCTCGTTGTGCCGCGATTTTTTATAAATGATTTAGAAATTAGTATTACTGAGCGAACTACACTCACCCAATCGGCCGAGATTCGAATTGATTTCAGTCCTTAAATCCCGGACAGTTCTCTTTCTCCGGTAATTTCCCGGACAGATTCATGACCCCCCTCCGGACTTTTATTCTTCTTAACATAGCCCTGCTTTTTGGTTTTACCGCCGAGGCGCAGATCCAGATTTCATTGAAGATGGATCGTCCTCTCTATGTGGCTCACGAACCGATCACAGGAAGCCTTACCATCGTGAATCGTGCTGGACGAGACCTTGTTTTCGGAGACTCAAACGGCATGAGTTGGCTCGACTTTACCGTCACCAATAAGCAAGGCCACCTTATCAGCCCTGTTCGCCGCCATCTAAATGAGCGCCCTATCGTGCTCTCTAAGGGTCAAACCTATGAGCACAAAGTAACGATTAACCGCTATTACCCGATGTCGATGATTGGAACCTACCGGGTCAAAGCAAATGTGACCTTTCCTCAGATCAACCGAGTCTTTCAATCTAAGAATCTTTCTATTCAAGTGACTGATGGCCAACCAATGTGGAGCCAGATTGTCGGAGTCCCACAAGGCTATACTGATGCTGGGAAATATCGTGAATATTCCCTCATGACTTTTTATCATGGCGCGAGGAGCAAGGCTCTCTACTTCCGGATGCGCGACAGTGACTCCGGCGTAGTCTACACCACCTATCCATTGGGAGACTACATGTCTCTGCGTCCACCGACACAGGCGATCGACTCTGAGAATCAACTGCATGTCCTCCACATGTCAGGGCCGCAGAGATACAAATACACGGTTATTAATATTGCAGGGGACCCTTTGAAGCAGGCAACCTATTACGAAAAGGGAAGCGACCGTCCCCGCCTCGATACCGACGCTTACGGCAATATCGCTGTGGTCGGGGGTATTACCGAAGAAGAGGCCACCACGCCCTATGAACAGCAGGAATTCCGACGCCTCTCCGAGCGGCCAGTCGGATTACCCAATTTCTAGAACTTCTCAAGGTCTAGGAAGGCCGTCACCTCCCTGAAATCCTTGAATCTTGCTTTTTTAGGTATTTTCTTTGCCTAAACCGCGAATTTTTAACAGCTCCGCAACCTTATAACAATAAGTTAGTTATAAATATAATAAAGCGGTTGCATTCGGATTTTCACAATTCTTCACGAGAATTCTTTTGAACAACGATCTTCATGGTAATACACATATATTGAAGACTTGTGTTTCTTAATAACCTCAGAGGGAATGATGAAACAGAGAATGACCAATCACCCCCACCACTCAATTCCGCCCGCGTTGCCCCCGGCAAACTACTACTCGGTAATGGTGATTGATGATATGCTCCAAAATCGCATTCTTCTCGGAAAATTCCTCAAAGCTGCCGGCTACATCATCCACGAGGCAACGAACGGTATTGAAGCACTCGACCTGATGCTGAGACAACAGCTTCGTCCTGATCTCATTGTCACTGACATCGAGATGCCCGGCATGGATGGCATCACTTTGATCGAGCAGGTGCGCTGCCTTGATAACCCCGTTTCTGAAATCCCGATCATTGCTGCCTCGGGAAATGCTACTGACGAGATGCAACGTCAGGCCTTCAATGCAGGAACTGACCGGTTCATGACCAAACCCTTCGACCTTGTCATTCTTCGAAAAGAAATAGCTTCCCTATTAAAAGGGCGTCGTCGCCCCGGTTTGACCCCCCATATCACGGCAATTCAACCGACCAACCGCCTAGATGCTGAACTCAGGCGGCTTAAGCAGGGCTGAGCGCATCTTAAGATTCCCTTTCGCTTTCCCGAATCGGGCGTAGTGTCAGCGTCCGAACAGTCCCCTTCTCCGTCTGAGGGGTAAGCGTTAATCTCCGCTCCCTCTAACCGTGATTGATAAGAAATTTTCAGAACTAGGTTTGCCCCAACCACTCGTCGAAGCCGTGGAGGAGTTGGGATTCGAAGCACCTTCCACGATCCAGGCTGCCGCAATCCCGCCTGCTCTAGAGGGCAAAGATCTCGTCGGCCTCTCCGAGACAGGCTCAGGTAAGACCGCTGCCTTTGGTCTTGCCAGCCTCGCGCAGATCGACACTAAGAGCGCAAACCCACAGCTGCTCGTAGTTTGCCCCACGCGGGAATTGGCTGTCCAAGTCTGCGGAGAACTCCAGCGCCTCGGCAAAAAACTTCACGGCCTGCACGTCACGGCGATCTATGGTGGAGCGCCGATCGACAGGCAGATGAGGTCCCTACGCAACGGAGTCCAGGCCGTGGTGGGCACACCCGGGCGCCTCATCGACCTCGTCAAGCGAGGCTCTCTCGATCTAAGCCACGTAAAAACCGCCGTTCTCGACGAGGCCGACCGAATGCTCGATATGGGTTTTGTCGATGACATGGAGAACATTCTCAGAGCTCTACCTGACGAACATCAGACTCTATTTTTCTCGGCTACCATGAATCCCGCCGTTGAACGATTGATCGGCGGTTTTGGTAACGACCCTCAAACCGTCGAGATCGAACGGAAATCCCTCACCGTCGACTCCATCGAGCAACTCTGCTTCCAGGTGCGGCAACGCTCCCGTATTGAACTGGTTTCTCGGATCGTTGATCTCGAACAGCCCAAGTTGACTCTTGTCTTTTGCAATACCAAGCGCTCGGTTGACGAATGCAATGAAGCACTGCTTGCCCGCGGCTACTCCGCTGACCGCCTTCACGGAGACATTGTTCAGAACATGCGTGAGCGGGTCCTGCGACGCTTTCGCGAAGGGACCGTAGAAATCCTCGTCGCCACCGATGTCGCTGCGCGAGGAATCGACATTGATGACATTGACCTCGTCATCAATTACGAGTTACCCCAGGATCCGGAAGACTACGTCCACCGGATCGGAAGAACAGGCCGAGCCGGGCGGACCGGTAAAGCAGTCTCATTCATCTATGGCCGCGATGCCTACCGCATCAAAACCATTGAAAGATTCACCCGTCAGAAAATCTCGCGAGCCGATATTCCGACGCAGGAGATGGTAAACACTCTTCTCGCCGACCAACTGCTGGAATCAGTCTCGGAACGTCTCCAAGAAGAACCTGACGAGACTACCATTCAGGCCCTTGCCCAACTCAAGGATCTCGGTCACGACTGGGACGACATCGCCGGAGCACTTATGGAAATGGTCAAAGAGTTGACCGTCCGCGAAGGAGAAGAAATCGCAGAAGACCGCCCCGGCGCCCAGCGCAAGCGTGGCGACCGCACTCGTGACGATCACCCTCGCGTCGACGACCGCTCGGATTTCGACCCCAATCGCGAACGTCCCCAAAAACGGGAATTCCGTGACCGCCACAATCGCGGTCTGGAAGAAGGCATGGTGAAGCTGTTTCTTAGCTTAGGGAAACGCGACCGCATCAACCCGGGCGACATCGTTGGAATGCTCCACAACGAATGTCACCTTGAGCGCGGGAGTGTGGGACACATCAAGCTAATGCCCAATTTCAGCTTCGTTGAAGTCCGGGAGGAAGTTGCCCAGCAGGCCATCAATGAAAGCCGAAACGCGAAGCTTCGCGGAAAGAGCTTCAAGCTCGACATTGACCGTGGCCCCGGACAGGGCGGCGGCAGCAACAACTTTCGCTCAGACGATCGTAAGGAAAGGCGCGGAGGAAAAGGACATCGTCGCCGCGATGACGAACGCCGAGGCGGGAGGCGACATGACCGGCAAGATCGCGGGAGTGGTAAAATCCTAGATCGAAGCGGACGCGGGAAGGACTAATTATCCTGATCGGATCCGAGCAAAGACTGCATCAGCTTATCCACCTCAATCGTTGGTAACTGGCAGGCGAAATTCTGGCAGACGTATGCGGTCGCCTGTCCACCCTGGCTCTCGTGTCTTTCGGTGAAAGGCGCTAGGTCCGCCAACGCTTCGGCATTTTCACTGGTGCGACGAATAATCACCTTATTCGGAAGGAACGCCTTCCTTAAGGCGCCTACCATTTCTTCCTCTTCGCCTCCACTGATCACAATTTCGTGAGACGGCCCGAAGTGAAAATCAAGGAAACATAGAGCGAGCGGGTAGATAGCAGGGTTTTTCGCCAACTCCGCTGAGAATGCGCGAATTAATTGATCCCCACGTGTCGCGAAGTGTGGCTGGCCGGTCATGCGATGTAACCTTACCAGATTTCCAATCGCGACCGAGTTACCGCTGGGAATCGGCCCTCCATAAATTTTCTTCGCTCGCACAATCATCTGCTCTGCATCCTCGGCCACCGTAAAATAACCGCCCTCGATCTTGTCCCAAAAGAACTTATCGGCAATCTCCTGAAGCTCGATCGCCTTTGCCAAGTATTTGAGATCAAAGTTCACTTCGTAAACGTCAAGTAGCCCCCAAATCATAAAGGCATAGTCTTCGAAGTGAGCCGTCAAACCGGCCTCCCCTTGCCGATAACGCTTCAACAACCGGCCTCCTTTGCTGGTTAATTTATCCAGCACAAAATCGGTGGCTTTTCTCGCACTCTCCGCATAGCCTTCATCCCCAAGAACCTGAGCCGCTCGGGCAAACGCGGCGATCATCAAACCGTTCCAGTCCGTCAAGATCTTATCGTCTTTTTGTGGATGAGTTCGCATCTCACGATAGATAAAGAGCTTTTGTAAAAGCCCATCCACCCGCATTTGCTTCTCATTGAGCAATTCCTCTTTCAAGTGAGGAATATTCGTTCCCGTTTTCTCTCGGGTTACCTCTTCAAGAAAGTTGCCCTCCTCTTCGAACTGAAATGTCTCAATAAAGAAGTCACCATCATCTTCGCCGAGGACCTGCCTTACTTCTGAATTGGTCCACAAATAGAACTTCCCTTCTTTCCCCTCACTGTCTGCATCCTCTGCTGAATAGAACCCACCCTCTGGATGAGTCATGTTCCGCAATACGTAGGTCAGGATTTCACGAGCGGTACGAGCGTAGCGCTCCTTACCCGTCACCTGGTAGACTTCAAGATAGGCCATCGTCAGAAGAGCCTGATCATAAAGCATCTTTTCGAAGTGCGGCAGCAACCAATCTGGGTCTGTCGAGTAACGGTAAATACCAAAACCCACCTGGTCGTAGATACCTCCGCGACGAATCTCGGTCAGGGTCTTTTCCACCATTGCAAGCGCTTCGGCATTGCCGGTCCGCTGATGAAACCGAAGCAGGAAAAGCAAGTTAGGTGAAACCGGGAATTTTGGAGACCTAGCAAACCCACCTTTTCCCATATCATATCGGGAAGAAAACTGATCAAACGCTATGTCAAAAAGCCCTAAATCAAGGTCTCCACCCGGTGACGCACCCAACATTTCACCCACCTGACGCGAAACACTGCGAGCCGACTCCTCAACTTCCTCACGACGTTCTTTCCAAGCTTTTCCTAACTCGGTGACAATACGCTTAAAGCCAAATCGCCCTGAAACAGATTCCTTGGGAAAGTAAGTGCCTGCAAAGAAAGCATCTTTGTCGGGTGTCATCGCCACCGTCATTGGCCAACCGCCACTGCCGGTTATCCCCTGTGTGATTTGCATATAGACCTCATCAATATCAGGTCTCTCTTCCCGATCTACTTTGATCGGAATGAAGTTCTCGTTGACGAGGGCGGCGACCTCCTCGTCTTCAAAGGATTCGTGCTCCATCACATGGCACCAGTGACAAGTTGCATAACCAACACTGAGCAGAACCGGCTTATCCTCCTGACGGGCCTGCTCAAAAGCGGCCTCTCCCCACGGCCACCAGTCGATCGGGTTGCGAGCGTGCTGCAAGAGATAGGGGCTCTTTTCAAAAACGAGTCGGTTAAATTCCACGCCACCATCAGTCGCGATGTTCGAAATTTCCTCCGGGGTTGGCAAAGGCATTCGAACGCGCTCCTTTTCGGCATCCATCATGGTCTAATTTGAACACAGATCAGGCAGAAGACGAAAGAAATTCGGCAAGAGGCAAGGGGCATCCATGGCAACCTCGAACGAACTAATTTAAGTTACCACTTAGAAGCGACAAGCTTAGCCAAACATCGCCTTGCAAATAATAACAGCAGCGATAACCCCAGCCAAGTCAGCGGTTAATCCAGCTGCAAGAGCATGCCGCGTCTTGCGGACGGCAACCGATCCAAAATAAACGGCCAACACATAGAAGGTAGTTTCAGTGGAACCGAACATCGTGCCAGCAGTGTACTTAATGGTCTCTGAAAGACCCTCGTTAGTCAGGATCTCAACTAGCACCCCCTGGCTGCCGCTACCACTGAGCGGACGCATCAAGGCCATAGGTACCAGTTCTGTTGGAAAATGAACAAAATCCAAGACCGGCTTGAGCAAATTCTGGAAAAGGAGCAAAGCCCCGGAATTGCGCAGCATCGCGAGCGCGGCCAACATCGCGACGATGAATGGCATAATTCTGACAGCGACATTCCAGCCTTCCTTAGCCCCTTCGACAAATTCCTCGTAGACTGGGATCCGCTTCAAAGCTGCAAAGATGATAAAGAAAACAAGAACAAAAGGAATCGCAGCCACCGAAATGGCCGAGACCGCTCGCTGCCAGATTGGCTTGTCTTTTTCCGGCTCGCTTTCGTCGAGACTAGCTCCTTGTGCATCAAGCTGAACAGCGATCTCGCGAAGCCCCAGTGTTTCTTGGAGCTCCACCCTCTCGTCCGGATACATTTCCAGAAAAATAATTCCAACAAAGAGCAGACCTACGAGCCAGAGAATCACTCTACCAAAGTTCGAGATTCCTCTTGGTTTTGCCAAATTCTCTTGCTCTTTTTTTGCCGAGAAAGTGGTAATTTCACGGCTAAAGACCGGCATCCTTTCGAACGCCTTCACCGCAATAATAGCAACGATCGTTGAGCACAACGTCGCTCCGATCGTGGTACCGACGATAGCATAAGGTTCGGCGATTCCCTGAGCTGCCAGTAATCCAATCGCTGTCGCCGGAATCAAAGTCACCGAACTGGTATTGATCGCGAGAAAGGTGCACATTGAGTTGGTTGCAGTGCCCTTGTTGGGGTTCAACTCATCAAGGTGTTGCATCGCTTTCAAACCAAGTGGTGTCGCCGCGTTCCCAAGCCCTAATATATTCGCTGCCATATTCATTACCATGGCACTCATGGCGGGATGATCCTCCGGGACATCAGGGAAAAGCCGCTTCATGACAGGGCGCACAAAGCGGGATACCGCTTGAATCATACCGGACTTTTCTGCAAGGCGCATTATGCCAAGCCACAGCATCATCACAGCACTTAAGGGGATTACTATTTTGACGACGCCGACCTTAATCATGTCGAACATACCTTCGACGATCCCATTGGACCCGGTTAGTTGGTCGAGTAGCGCTGCGACAATTACGCCGAAGACAATCATCCCCATCCAGATCCAGTTCAGCATGACGTTATCTAACATCACAATCGGGTCATCAGGCAACTGAAAGTCTCACAAGGAACCAAGATCCCTCCTCGAACTTGAATCCGAAGCGCCACCAAAGGCACTTGAACCCGATCGCGCCGCATCGAATCATTGTGATCGAAACATGATCCATGTCATAATACACTGACCATGATAAATCCTCCCCGTCTTCTTTTCGCAATTAGCGCACTTCTATTTTCCGCAGCTCAGGCCGATAATCGCCCAAATTTCATCTTTTTTATCACCGACGATATCAGTGCAGAAGACCTAGGTTGCTACGGGAATGCCTTCGCAGAAACTCCTCATCTAGATGCGCTGGCCGAGCGGGGCATGCGCTTTAACAATGCTTACCTGACAATCAGCAGCTGTAGTCCGTCACGTTGCTCTATCATCAGCAGCCGCTACCCTCACAATACCGGCGCCCCCGAATTGCACACCTCGTTGCCCGACGACCAACCACGCTTCCCCAAGGTCCTACGCGACGCCGGCTACTACACCGTCCTCTCAGGGAAAAATCATATCGCCAAACTCGACGAAACGTTTGAGACAATTTCCAGAGGTAGGGGGGCCAGCAAATCCGAAGACTGGGTCGAGTTACTCGCCAATCGCCCACAGGATAGACCCTTTTTCGCCTGGTTTGGCTCATCGGACGCGCACCGTGGCTGGGCGATTGATGAGATACACCCCACTTACGATCCAGCCGAAATTGAAGTGCCTCCTTACCTCTATGACGGCGCCGCAACCCGCGATGACCTTGCGGATTACTACCACGAGGTCAGTCGAACCGACGCCTTCATGGGTAAGCTGATCGAGGAACTGAAACGCCAAGGGATAGAAGACAATACCTATGTCATCTACATGACCGACAATGGCCGCCCTTTCCCTCGCTGCAAAACCCGACTCTACGACAGTGGCATCAAATCACCATTCATAATGGCCTGCCCTGGCAAAGTCTCAGAGGGTATTACTGATTCCATTATCAGCAGCATTGATGTCGGCCCTACCGTATTGGAACTTGCCGGTCTCCAATCCGACGAACGCATGCAGGGGGTCAGCTTTGCAAAGATCCTCAAGGATCCTCAAGCCGTCACTCGAGACGTCGCCTTCGCCGAGCAAAATTGGCATGTCTTTCAAGCCCACATGCGCATGGTGCGGATGGGAGACTTTCTCTACATCAAGAACAACTTCCCAAACCGACAGACCATGTGTCTCGAAGCTGACGAAACATACCCAGCCGGTGCCGAACTCTGGAAAAAGCATGCCAAGGGCAAGCTGAAAGAAAGCCAGCTCGATGTCTTCCTCAATCCGCGACCGAAACAGGAGCTCTATCACGTCGGCGAGGACCCCCATCAACTAACCAACATGGCCGGCAACCCGGAATATGCGGAGCAAATGGCCAAAATGCAGGAATTGCTCGATCGCTGGACTGAAGAAACCGGAGACACCGTTCCGGAGAATCCAACCCCGGATCGCGGTACAGTCGCCGGAAAACGGAATCCTCACGCTGAATTTCCTGGAGCGGCTGCCGGAGCCAAACAGATTAATGCTAAGGGGCCGGTGCGCTTGAACTGAACTTTCTTCCAAGGGTCTGGAACGAACGCAAAAACCCGTTGCACTGATGCAAATAGGGGACGAAATAGGCGGCTGCCGTTATGGGGAAGAAAGCTGTTTTACTCTTTGCAGGTCAGGGCGCTCAAGCTGTTGGCATGGGCCGTGATCTAGCGGAAAAATACGATGTCGCCCGCGATTTGTTCGCGAAAGCTGACGAACAACTAGGCTTCTCACTGACGGAAACTATGTTCAATGGCCCCTCGGCTGAGCTGACCCGCACCTCCATCTGCCAGCCCGCCCTCTATGTTCACGGTCTTGCCTGCCTCGAACTCCTCAAACAGCAGGTTCCCGATCTCGAAATCGCCGGTGTCGCCGGACTTTCCCTCGGTGAATTTACGGCTCATGCCGCAGCAGGCACCTTTGACTTTTCCACCGGCCTCGAACTCGTTGCCCAGCGAGGCTCTTTTATGGAAGAGGCTACTAATGCCACCGAAGGTTCTATGGCTGCCATGATTGGTGGTGATGACGAAAAGGTCAAAGAGCTAGCTGAAGCCTGCGGTATTGACGTAGCCAACTACAACGCACCGGGTCAAATCGTCGTTTCAGGCAGTAAGGAAGGTGTCGCCAAAGCACTGCATCTGGCTAGTGACTTCGGAATTCGGATCTTCAAGGAACTCGACGTTGCGGGGGCATATCACTCCCGACTCATGATGAAGGCCCAAGAAAAACTGGCCGGCGTCCTTGCTTTAACCAAACTTAATACCCCTTCTCTCCCGGTCACCAGTAACGTCGAGGGCCAACTTGTGAGTGAGTCCCACGATATCAAGCGAACCCTTGAAGCCCAAGTAAGCGGATCAGTTCGATGGACGGATTGCGTGCAGCATTTCATCCGTGCAGGCGAAACCCAGTTCATCGAACTAGGCCCCGGCCGCGTCCTCGCCGGCCTCATGCGTCGCATCGATCGTAGCGTCAAGACTTATTCATTCGCTGACGTCGAAGGATTAGAGTCTGTCGTCTCCGCTCTTGCTGAGTGAGCCGAATAAGAGTCAGGAACCAGAGTTGCCTTGTCGGCACCTCCGACTTCGATGACACTCAAATCGAGCCAGTAGAGATCAAGCAACGCTCGGGCACGACCTAGAGATCACGCACCCAAATCAT
>DCQY01000005.1:28343-52947 GCA_002323995.1 Akkermansiaceae bacterium UBA1506
AAATCATTATAAGTGAAATCAGCCAGAAAAAGATGGAGGGCTTCTTTTTTGCGCGGCATGGTGGGGAGAGAAATGTTACTCAATGCGGGAATATCGTCTTAAACTTTCAAATTCCTAACCGATTCAATCAGAACCCTGAATGAGCACCGTTTTCCGAGTCGTCACCTACCTGAAGCGATACCCCGCTCTCGCCATTTCGCAGCTGACCTGCGCGGTGCTAATGACGGTTTTGGTTATCGTCTTCCCCGAGGTCACCAAGGTGGTCACCGGTGAAGTCATTCCACAGCGCGACTTTGACCGCCTCCTGCCACTCGCTCTTATCGCACTCGGCACATTCTTTGCGACCAATCTGTTCAACGCTCTTCGGATCATCCTCAATAATACATTTGAGCAAAAGGTGATTTTTGACATTCGCTCAGATTTGTATCGAAAAATCCAACGGCTCCCTATGCGCTGGTTCGATAACAAGCGAACCGGTGACATCATGACCCGTGTGACAGAAGATGTCACGGCAATGGAACGCGTCCTTATCGATGGGATCGAACAAGGAGTCGTAGCCCTGCTCCAAGTTCTGGTCGTGGGAGCTTACCTCTTCATCAAGGATCCGCAGTTAGCCGGGGTCGCCATGATACCGATGCCCTTCCTGCTTTTTGGTGCCTGGGCCTACACCCGCTTCGCTCCGGAACGCCACCGCAGAGTGCGCAGGGCAACCAGTTCAATGAACTCTCTGTTGCACGACAATATCGACGGCATCCAGCAGATCAAAGCCTTTACGCGCGAGGAATCTGAACTTGCTAGTTTCAACGAATCCAGCAATGCAGTGCGACTAGCGACCCTCAAGCTGATGAGAGCATGGGCCGCCTACAACCCGAGCATGGAATTTTTCCGCAACCTTGGCTATGCCCTTGTGATTGCTTTTGGAGCCTACTGGGTGATGCAGAGCCCTGACCAAGCCGCCCTTGAAGAGAATACCGGCATCTTCGTAGCGTTTCTCGTCGCGCTCAGCCTGTTTTACGAACCGGTCTCCCGACTAAACAATCTAAACCAGATCATTCAGGCCGGCCGTGCTGCGGGAGAACGGGTTTTCGAAATCATTGATGCCGAGGAAGAGCCCGATGTCGATGAGGGCGTCGACCTGAAGCAACCCATCGAAGGACATGTTATCTTTGAGAAAGTTAGATTTTCCTATGGTGAAAATATCGCGACACTCAAGGATGTGGACCTCAAGGCGGCTCCTGGAGAGATGATTGCCCTCGTCGGTCATACCGGGGCTGGCAAATCGACCATCATCAACCTTCTGACACGCTTCTACGAAAGAGAGTCCGGAGTTATCAGTATCGACGGACAGGACATCGCCGAAGCGAAGAAGAGCTCATTGCGCGATGCGATGGGCTACGTGACCCAGGAAAGCTTTCTCTTTAACTGCAGCATCCGTGAGAATCTGCAACTTGCCAAAGAACATGCGACCGAGAAAGACATGTGGGACGTTCTGCGCGCTTCCAATGCCGAAAAGTTCGTCGAGGCGCTTCCAGAAGGGCTCGACACCAAAGTGGGCGAGCGCGGGGTGAAACTCTCTGTCGGAGAGAAACAGCGTATCGCAATCGCGCGCGTTATCTTGAAAAATCCTCCGATCCTACTTCTCGACGAAGCCACTGCCAGCGTTGACACCGAAACGGAGAAACTGATCCAGGAAGCACTCGAAAAGCTCATGGCCAATCGGACAAGCTTCGTTATCGCTCACCGACTTTCGACGATTCGCAACGCGGATCGTATCTATGTACTCAATGGAGGCGAAGTGGTTGAGGAAGGAACTCACGACGAGCTTCAATCAAAAGACGGTGTCTACGCCGTGCTCTGCCAAAAGAGCTTGATGGTGTGAACGATCGATCAGATCATTGGTTCCATCATTTTTATCAATTGTTATTTTGTCCACCCCGAAACAGCCTATATCCATTATGAAATACCATCGCTTGATTTTTGCCCTTAGTGCCGCCATAGGCCTCGCCAGCTGCGACTCTGTCGTCACCTCAAACCATATCAGCAAGCAGACCGAAAGCCTGATTCAGCAGGAGTTGACTGGCACCTGGCAGGTTGAAGATGAAATCTGGCAAATCGAATTTGACGAGACAGACTTAGGGCATCTCGCCTCGCTGAATTGGAAGAAGAATCAGTTCGAGATTTCCCGCGCTCAGTTTCAGGGGCTAAAGGTCGATAAAACCACCATCATTACGGTAGAGTCTCCCGAAGAAACTGAGGATAAATTTCCTCTCGTCGCCTTCAGATTAGCTGATGAAGAAACCGGAAATATCTTCCTGCCCAAAGTGAAAGCGGTGGCAAAGTTGGTCGAGTCAGGAAAATTTGAAGGCGAAGTCGAGCGCGGAAAAAGCTCTATTACAGTGAAAATACCTGACGCGGTTGATATGGTTACGCGCACTCCGCTAGCAGAGCTCTTCGACTTTGAGAAGCCCAAGACCCTCAAAAGAGTGAGACCGTTGGAAGCAGATTAGTAGCGGTGTTATGCCGCCTACAATCAACTCAACGAAAGAATTTTTCCCACGCCTTTTCGGGATGGTAATCCCGCTTAGTAGCGGTAGTGCTCGGGCTTATAAGGACCATCCTGAGGCACGCCGATATAGTCGGCCTGATCAGTGGTGAGTTCGGTAAGCTTGGCACCAATCTTGTCGAGGTGAAGTCGAGCCACCTCTTCGTCGAGCTTCTTGGGCAGAACATAGACGCCAACCGCGTAGTTGTCCTTGTTCTTCCAGAGGTCGATCTGTGCAAGCGTTTGGTTGGTGAAGCTGTTGGACATCACGAAACTGGGGTGGCCGGTGGCACAACCCAAGTTCACGAGACGACCCTCAGCGAGGACAAAAATCTGGTTACCGCTCGGGAGCGTGTAACGATCGACCTGCGGCTTGATGTTTACCAATTCAACGCCTTCGTGCTCGTTGAGCTTGGCAATCTGGATCTCGTTGTCGAAGTGACCAATGTTACAAACTATGGCCTGGTCTTTCATCGCGAGCATGTGCTCGAGGCGAATAATGTCCTTGTTACCAGTCGTGGTTACAAAGATGTCTGCAGTCTCAAGAGCGTCTTCGATCGGCAGCACGCGGAAACCCTCCATGGCGGCTTGTAGCGCACAGATCGGGTCGATTTCGGTCACGATGACCTGGGCACCGAATCCTCGGAGCGTCTGCGCGCACCCCTTACCGACATCACCGTAACCACAAACCACGGATACTTTGCCAGCAATCATCACATCAGTGGCACGCTTGATGCCGTCAACGAGAGACTCACGGCAACCGTAGAGGTTATCGAACTTGGACTTGGTCACGGAGTCGTTCACGTTGATCGCAGGGACGCGAAGCTTCTCGGCTTCAGCCATCTGGTAGAGACGATGAACCCCGGTGGTGGTTTCTTCGGAAACTCCCTTCCAATCTTTGAGGTAGTTGGTGAATTTGTCGTTGTGGGAAGCATGGATGCGGCGAAGGAGGTTCTTAATGACGGCCTCCTCTTCGCTTTCGGAATCGGAGTCGATGAAAGAAGTGTCACCTTCTTCGAGCTCAGCACCCTTGTGGATAAGAAGCGTGGCATCACCACCATCGTCAACGATCAGCTCGGGGCCGGAACCATCAGGCCAGGTCAGAGCCGCTTCGGTGCAATCCCAGTATTCTTCCAGTGTCTCGCCTTTCCAGGCAAACACAGGAACTCCAGCAGCGGCAATCGCAGCCGCTGCATGGTCTTGGGTCGAAAAAATGTTGCAGGAGCACCAACGAACATCAGCGCCAAGTTCGACCAGGGTCTCGATCAGAACCGCCGTCTGAATCGTCATATGAAGAGATCCCATCACGCGAACGCCATCGAGGGGCTTGTCCGCTGCATACTTGGCTCGAGTCGCCATGAGACCAGGCATTTCCTCTTGGGCCACTTCGATCTCTTTGCGACCGAAGTCAGCTAGGCTCATATCGGCCACTTTATATTGTTCGGTAATTCCGGTCGAAGGCGTTAATTCTAGTGTAGCGCTCATAGATTTGTCTTTCTCAATAAATAGTTTTTCGGAGGTTAGGAACACGCGCTCTTCAGATCGTCAACTTTGTCGGTTTTCTCCCAAGTGATGGCGTCGAGGTCGTCTTCGCGGCCAAAGTGTCCATAGTTGGTCGTTTTACGATAGATCGGACGAAGCAGATTCAACTGACTGATAAAATCAGCCGGTTTGAACGAGAAAACGTCCTGAATGCCACTGACGATCTTGGCTTCTTCGATCTGGTTGGTGCCGAAGGTATCCACGTGCACGGAAACCGGATCGGGGTAACCGATAGCGTAAGCAAGTTGGAGTTCGCAACGGTCAGCGAGACCTGCAGCAACCACGTTTTTTGCAACATAGCGCGCCATGTAAGCGGCAGAACGGTCTACCTTGCTGGGGTCTTTTCCTGAGAAAGCACCACCACCATGGCGTCCCATACCACCGTAGGTATCGACGATGATCTTTCGACCGGTCAGACCGCAGTCCCCTTCAGGGCCGCCAATAATGAAGAGCCCGGTAGGGTTGATATGGTATTCGGTGTCCTCGGTAAGAAGCTCAGCCGGCAATTCAGCGTCAACGAGGTCTTTTTTGAGAATATCGCGGATCTCCTGGGTGGTAATATCGGCAGCGTGCTGAACGGAAACCACCACGGCAGTGATGCGGCTCGGCTTGCCGTCGACATACTCAACCGAAACTTGGGTCTTATTGTCGGGACGAAGCCAAGCATGCTTCCCACTCTTGCGAAGCTCAGTCACAGCGCGCCCTAACTTGTGAGAGTATGCTATCGGTGCCGGCATCAACTCTGGCGTTTCCCTAACCGCATAGCCGAACATGATGCCCTGATCGCCGGCGCCCTGCTCTTCCGTCTGTTTGTTTTCTGCAGCAGCAGCATCAACTCCCTGAGCGATATCCGAAGACTGCTGGCCCAGAGCGTTAAGAAAGAAGAAATCGTTGGCGTTGAACTTACAATCGTCGTTCACATAGCCAATCTCTTCCATAGCCGCTTTGACCACGCTTTGATAATCGAACTCGGCTTTCGTTGTGATCTCACCACCAAGAGCAACGATATTGTCTTTCACCATGGTTTCACAGGCCACGCGAGAGCCCGGATCTTGCTCAAAGCAGGCATCAACAATGGAGTCGGAAATGGTGTCACACACCTTATCGGGATGACCCTCAGTGACGGACTCGGACGAGAAAATATAGGTTTGTGCCATGTCGTATTTACAAATCTTGATGGGTTGATACATTAATGATGATATCTATGGCGTCAACGCTCAAAACGCTAAAGCTTATAACTGATCCGACCCGAGTGCGCATCCTGCAGCTACTTCGGCGCGAAAACCTTTCCGTACTGGAGCTGCAGGAGATCCTGGGGATGGGCCAGTCGCGGATTTCGACCCACCTTTCGGGCTTAAAACAAGCGAAATTGGTCTCGGATCGCCGGTCCGGGAAACATATCATCTACGGCTTTGGAAATGACCGAGGAGAGTTGGATCCCCGTCTACTCCAGACGTTGGATCTCGCTGCAGCCGGAGTTGCGGAAATCACGGACGATATCGCCGCATTGGATCTGGCGCTGAACAAGCGGCGTGATGCCGCGCGCGCCTATTTCGATTCTCTGGCTGGAAAGTTCGGTAAAACTTATGTCCCCGGCCGCTCATGGAAAGCGCTCGCCGAGACCCTGCTGAAGCTCATGCCACCCATGGTCATCGCAGACCTAGGTGCCGGTGAGGGAACTTTTTCCCAGCTACTCGCTCAGAGAGCGGAAAAAGTCATTGCGGTCGATAACTCCGAGAAAATGGTCGCCTATGGCTCCAATGTCGCCAAAGAGAACGGTTTCAAGAATCTTGAATACCGTCTTGGAGAAATTGAAGCACCTCCCATCGACGACAACTCGATCGATCTCATCTTTTTGAGCCAAGCCCTCCACCACGCAGAGAAACCCGCCAAGGCTATCCGGGAAGCTCATCGGATCGCGAAACCCGGCGGCCGCATCGTGATTCTCGACCTGATCAAGCATCAGTTTGAAGATGCGCGTGAGCTCTACGCCGACATTTGGCTTGGATTCTCTGAACTGGATATCACCAGATTCCTAAACGAGGCCGGCTTTCATGAGGTCGAAATTTCCGTTGTTGATCGCGAAACAGAATCGCCCCACTTTCAAACCTTGATGGCCATCGGTACCAAGTAAACGGGCATCCTCATGAAATTTTTCTCCCTCCTATGCCTGGCGACCCTTTTTCCTGCAGCGCTGGCAGCTCAGTGGAGGATTGAAGACCAATCGCCCCCTCAAAAAGCGGATTCACCTCTTATTTTTGAGCGAAAAGCAGTCAGCCGATCGGGTGCTACGGGCCTCTTTTCATCGCGCCGTATCGACTTAATTTGGTTCAATGATGAACATTTCACGTTCAAAGTCATCGATAACGGTGCAGGCAGCTCAGCAGCCTATTCTTCTCTCGCTGATGCGATGAAGGCTAATAACTGCATTGCCGGCAGCAACGGAGGCTTCTTTCTTAAAGACTTCGCACCTTCAGGCCTTATGATTGCTAATGGAAAGGCAACCGGCACCTTTGGGACCGGTGGGCTTCTAAGTGGCGTGCTACTTTCCAATAGTAAGCGAAACTCCTATCTTCTCCGACGGGCCGAGTACAGTGCCAGCAAGCACAATCCAACCGACCTTGTCCAGACCGGGCCTTTCCTAGTAGACCAGGGCGTGACTGTGAAAGGCTTGTCTCCCGAAAACGCACGCCGACGCACTTTTGTCCTCCATAACGGGCACAAAATGTTTGCCTTGGGCCTGAGCGACTCTTTCACTCTTGCCGACCTGGGAGAAATCCTTGGCGATCCCAACTTCTCCCCGGCGGAGAAAATTTATCGTGCCCTCAACCTAGACGGTGGCACAAGCAGCGGCTTCTACATGGACCGTGCAACCAACGCCAGTCCGATGGTAGTCGAGCCTTTCAAGCGGGTGAGAAACTTTATTGGGGTGGTGCCGCGGAATCCGTAATTCTAATCGGCCCTTTCCCACGAATACCCCAGCCCGGAGGGCATGGCCTGGAAAAGCTGTCTTAGGCCAAAACTTTTCGGGCTCCCTGTCCCTAACGCGATCGAGTCATTTCTTTTCGAAACAATCTGTCACATCGAAGTCCTTATCGGATATACATTATCGAACACTGAAAAACGAATCTAGCCTTGTCAGATCACGAAACAGAAACCAAGCTCGTCACCCGCCTACAAGATGGTGACCTCGGTGCTTTTGAGGAATTGCTGAACATCCACAGCTCCCGACTTCGTGCTTTCGTGGCAATGAAGTTGCCAATTCCCCACCTAATCGACGAAATCGCTCACGAAACATTTGTGTTTGCTCACCGTCACATCCTTGATTTCGAAGCTGGAACCGATTTTGGTAAGTGGATCCGGGCGATCGCCTATAATCTGATTCGCAAGGAAACTCTTCGCCACAAACGCCTTTCCAATAACCGAGAGAAGTTTATGGAGCATTATTTGCTCGATCAGGCAGGCAAAGGGGAAGTATCGCCGGAATCTTCCATCGTGATTTATCTTGAGGAGTGCCTTCTCAAGCTTTCTGATAATCAGCGTTTGCTCCTCGAGCACAAATACAAATTATCTGAATCATCCCGCGAAATCGCCGGAGCTTTTCAGCAGAGCGAAGCGTGGGTCCGAACTACGCTTTGTCGCATCCGAACCGCTCTGAGAACCTGCATCGAGCAGAAAGTGAGCGCATCTGCTACTATCTAAACAGAACTTTAATTTTGGACTCCGAACACATAGAAGCCTACATCGCTGGCGAACTCGACGATAAGGGTTGCGAGCAAATAGAGCGCATTCTTCGAAATGATCGTGAGCTACGGGAAAGTTACCTCTCTCAGCTCCGCTTGCACATCGCCCTAGAAACTATAATGGGCAATGAGGCTGAAAATCGGAAGTGTGATTTTGATGAGGGCGTTATGGCCCGGCTCCGTTCAGAGGGTGCTGGCGGCCAAAGTTTTGCCAAGTCAGTTCTCACTGAAATCGTGGAAGAACGCGAAGGTATTATTCCGCTACGATGGCCTGACCTTGTAAAAGCCGGCATCATTTCCGCGGCGGCTTCTATCGCCCTGATGTTCTTCCTGCAGTCCATCATGTTTGGAAATGCTGGACGTAATAACCGTCTGGGATCAGGCATTTTAACACCCGGATTCGTTGCGCGCGTGGAAGTTTCTGAAAACCTCAAGTGGTCTGCTGAAACCGACGAAAAAGTCCGTGAAGATGGTTGGCTAGCACCCGGTTTGATAGGAATTGAGTCAGGACAGGCCAAGATTGCATTCAATTCAGGGGCCACGGCAACCATCGAAGGTCCTGCGACCCTCAGCATTGAGTCAAATAATCGCCTCTTCCTTCAAGAGGGAACCCTCACTGCAGATGTTCCGAAACCCGCGACTGGATTCACGGTGAACACGCCAAGAATGAATGCTGTCGACATTGGGACCCAGTTCTGCGTTTCTGTGGAGCCAAACGGAGACTCGGAGCTTCACGTGATAGAGGGTGAAGTGGAGGCCAGTCGCGCTCGTGGGAATTCTATCACTACTTTGGTTCGGGAAGGAATTGCACTTCGAGCCGACGGTCGGAACCGAAGTGAGCTGGCGACGATACCTTACCGCGGAGAATCCTTCTTACTCACACTCGGTCAAACTGCGACGCCAAGCCCTTCTTTGGAGTACACTTTCGATGGTGGCAATGGAAACATAATCGAAGACTCTGGTAAGGATAACGCTTTTGACGTTCCCTTAATTGGCTCGGGCGAAATGAAGACTTCGCCGCGCCGCGCCCCGGGGCGCTCGGGAAGCGGTCTCTTTTTTAAGCGGGGTGATTCTCTAGATGTCCCGCTAGCCCGCGAATTTCGACTGAGTGAAGCCTTTACCATTGCTTTCTGGGTCAAGATTCCGCCGCGCATCGATCGCGACGGCAGCGAAATCCTAGTGCAGTATGGTCGAGAGGAACTCGGTTGGACCCTTTCCAGTGATCGCAATTTCAGCAGCCCAACGCGCGGTGCTATCCGAGTCGATCATGGCAAAGGTCACGTTAGAGGCAGCACGGACATCGCAGACGGCAACTGGCATCATGTTGCCTGCCGGTTTATCGGCGGAAAGAACCCCGATCTGAGCTCCCATCTTCACCTATTCATTGATGGACGCCTCGAGAATATGAGTAGCGCTCAACCTAGCAAGATTGAATCAGGGCGGGCCGGTCAGCTGCTCCTGGGAAGTCCGACTGACAACCAGTTTGAAGGATGGTTAGATGAACTCACCATTTTCCGTGAAGCCGTTCCCACACTGTTAATTCAAGAACTTAGCAAATAAGCCTCAGGCATCAGACGATATTATAACTGAAAACTAAGCCAGTCCCCTTCAGATGCGGCATTGCCACACGAGTGAGAATTTTCAAAATTTTAGCCTGCCACTTATCTTAATCTCCACCATGAAGAAACCTCGATTGATAACCCCCCTAGCCACCCTGCTTGTTGGAATTGCGATGCTTTCGATCTCCTCAATTCGCGCGGAAATGCGAACTTGGACTTCAGCTGATGGCAAAACCTTGCAGGCCGAATTCGCAGGAAGCATCGGCAGCGGTTCTACCGCCCAAGTAAAGCTCAAGCTGGAAAATGGAGACCTCATCAACTACCCCATCTCAAAGCTTAGCGAGGATGACCGTATCTTCGTAAAAGGTAACCTACCGACCGATCCTGCCGCTCTCGCTGCTGCAATTGATCAACTCGTAATCGACAAGATAAAGGAAAGCTATTACGAGCTGCGAGCGGAACTTGCTTCTCTTCCTCAAAATGAATACCTCTCCAATGCTGAAAAATTGAAGCGCAAGCAAGAAATCGAGCGTGAGATGGAGATGTGCCTACCGAACGAACGAACGACTGACCAACAGTTCCTTCGGCGGATCTACTTGGACTTAGCTGGACGGATTCCTACCTTTGATGAGGCTGAGATATTTCTCTCCGAACGTAATCCTAACAAGCGCGCTAACTTAATCGATCAGCTTCTCGATTCCGAGGCGTTCGCTATGAGAATGTATAACTATTATTCTGACCTCTTCAGAATTCGCGAGGGGGTCTTTATGATGGGGAACGGGGATCTCAAAGTCGATCCCTACATTGAATATGTGAAACAAAGCGTGCGCGATGACAAGCCCTTCGACGAAATGGCTCGCGAGCTTCTCACCGCCAATGGTCACATCGCCCAGAACCCAGCGGCAGGATACATGCTTGCTGATTCCGGCATGCGCCTCTGTAATCTTTCTAACACCTTCACGATTTTCATGGGCACGGAAATCACCTGCGCCCAGTGTCACGACCACCCGTTCGAGGAAGTTTACCAAATGGACTTCTTTAAGATGGCTTCCTTCATGGGAGAAACTGAGACACGGATACGCGGCCGCGGTGACTCCATGATGATGATGTCCATGGGAAACAACTCTCGTGCTGAGCAGGAGCGCATGGGTAAGATTTTGAAGGCAGCGGGCAAACTTCGTGAGAACGAGACCACAGACCGCAACCTCAGCGGTTGGATGGGCACCACTAACATTGTTGTCCACGATGATGGTTCCAACGCCATTCAGCTTCCTCACGACTACAAATACGATGACGGTGAACCCAACATGAAAGTGGAGCCTGCCACTTATTTCGGTGATATCATGGATGTTGCCGAATTTGATTCTCCGCGCCATGCGTTCGCAGAGTGGGTCGTCTCTCCTAACAATCCGCGTTTTACGATCAACACAGTAAACCGCTTTTGGAAGCTAGCTTTTGGTATCGGCCAGATCGAACCAGTCTACAACATCCCGGGGCACCTCGACGGTCAGGCCCAAAACTACGAACTTCTCACCTTCCTCGAGGAGATGATGAAAGACATGGATTATAGCACGAAAGATTTCTTCCGCGTAATCTACAACACACAGACCTACCAAAGAGAAGCTGAAACAATGTCTCCTTCTCTCGCCCAGATGGACAAAGGCAGCTACCACTTTCCCGGACCAGTCCTTCGGCGGATGTCTGCGGAACAGCTATGGGATTCCCTCGTTGCCTTGACGACGGATAATCCTGAAGGCGTTACCCGCCAGGGTGCTCAGAAGTATCGCGAGTGGATGCAGACGGACACTACTGCCTTTAAAACGGCTGACGAAATCCTCGCATTCAAGGCGAAGTGGGGAGAAATCGGACGCCTCACCAAGTATGATGGGCAGTATGTTTCTCGCGACGACAACGTGGGTGGTGAAGCCATGTTTCGCGCTTCCGAGATGCGCCAACCTCAGGCGCCAGGCCACTTCCTGCGCATGTTTGGCCAGTCCGACAAGCAACTCATCGAGAACCAGTTCAAAGGAGGCTCTTCTCCGCAGGTTATGGCGCTTCTAAACGGTAAGATCACCAACAGCGTACTAACAAGCCCGGACGCCTACCTCATTGAAGAGGTTGCGAACGGTCGCGGATCCAAAGGTGACAAGGTGGACAAAATTTTCCTCAGCGTTCTGACTCGCTACCCATCTTCTAACGAGAAATCCGCTGCCAATTCCGGCATGCGTGCACGCACTGACAGTGGCATGAGCGATAAACAGAAAATGGCGATCGAGGCGAAAGCAATCGGCAACGTGATCTGGGCTCTTGTTAACACCCGAGAATTTATGTTTATCCAGTAACCAAACGATTCACAAACACTCACACTAATTTTAACCCATCCTACCAAAATGAAAGACCAACTGAAAAATTTGGACCAGCTGAGCCGCCGACAGTTTGTGGCTCGCACAGCCAAAACAGCCCTTGGAGTTAGCGTCATCCCCCTCGCCGACGGTATGCAAGCAGTGCAAGCTGCTGGCGGAGGACAAGCCGAACACTGTATTTTCTTTTACATGTCCGGCGGGATGACCCACATCGACACCTTTGATCCCAAACCTGGCACCGAAACCGGTGGACAGACCAAAGGGATCGAAACAGGTGTCGCTGGCATCCAGGTTTCGGAGTTTATGCCCGGGATCGCTAAGCGTTTCAAAGATGTTGCTCTGGTTCGTTCGATGACTCAGAAAACCGGTGACCACCGCGGCGGTTCTTACTGGATGCATACCAGCTACGCTCCGCGCGCCACGATCGTGCACCCGACCATGGGACCGTGGGCTCAAACCATCCTTGGCAAGAAGCACGCAACGCTTCCAGACTCAGTCCTCATCGGAGGAGGTGGCGGGGGTCCCGGCGCGGGATTCTTCGGGCCTGCTCTCGCTCCCCTACCTATTGGTGACCCTGAAAAAGGAGTTCAGAACTCCCGCCCGGCTCAAGGAGTCGACGACGACCTCTTCGACAAGCGCATCGATCTGATGAACACTTTCGACGAATCTTTCCAGCGTAAGTTCAAGACCGATGAGGTGGCTGCTTATAGCCAATTCTACGATGAGACTCTTAACCTTATGCAAAGTGAAGACCTCGACACCTTCGACCTGAGTAAGGAGCCTGACGTCGAGAAGAAACTCCAGAGCTACGGCAACGGACGAATCGGTAAAGGCTCTCTCCTTGCAAAGCGACTCGTTTCATCCGGAATTCGTTTCGTGGAAGTCCGGGGCGGTGGCTGGGATATGCACAATAATCTCTGGCAGGCCATACCGCAGCGCGCTGGGGAACTCGATAAGGCGCTCAGTGCTTTGATTGACGATTTGAAAGCTGAAGGATTGTTTGAGAAAACTTTAATCGTCCTTGGAACCGAGTTTGGTCGTACGCCGAAGATCAACGCCAATGCTGGTCGTGACCACTTCCCACGCTGTTTCTCCACCATGTTTGCTGGCGGTGGAATCCAGGGAGGACAAGTTTACGGTAAGTCAGACAAGTTGGGTATGTCGGTGGAGGAAAATCCGGTTACTGCTGGGATGTTCAATGCCACTATAGCTCACGCCCTTGGTATGGATCTTAACAAGGTGGTCTACGCGCCATCCGGCCGTCCCTTCCTTGTCGCTGGTCATACGCGTGACCCTCAAACCGACGAAATTGTTACCGAATACAAGCCGATCATGCCCTTCTTTTCCTGATCGAATACCATTCCGAATCACCACAACAAAAACCCGGGAGGCAACTCCCGGGTTTTTTGTGTTCCTAAATCGAAAATTTATATTTTAGCTTTCTTAAATAACCAAAATACCTTACATAAATGATCTGGTGAGGTTACCCACTTCATCTTCAGCACTACTCGACGCAACACCAGAATGAGTCTCGCCGGGACCGCAGTATCATCGCCGACGACGGAGACCCGTCAGTCGAAGGATTTTGGTGTCTCTATCCTTGTCATCGAGTCATTTGCATCTACCCCTCTGGGCCCCAAAATCGTCTTCGCAAACGACCTCGCGATAAAGGAAACCGGCTACGAAGAAAAGTCTTTGGTCGGATCTCCTCTAGGTCTGATTTACGATCGCAATGATCTTCGCAACCTAATAGAGAAACTTCCTGTCATAGCCGCGAGAGCCGGCTTCTGCTGGATGAACCGTAATCTCATCCGAAATGGTGGCATAAAAGAAACCATGCACTGGACGATTCGGCCTACAAAACGTGAGAATGGCCGAGCGCAGCATTTTACTCTGACTTTCAAATCGATTCAGGAGACAAGAAAATCTAATCCAGCCACTAGATTAGCCCGGCCTTCTCTAACTGAGCCAGCACCTGAATCAAGAATCGCGGATAAACCGATATCCGACGGCAGCAACGGAGACCTTGAAAAGGCATTGCAGAAAACGAGGTCGGAGTCCCTTGCCATGGCGGCCGGGGGCGTAGCTCACGATTTTAAAAATGCGTTACAGACGATTAAGTCGAACCTCGAAATTGCACATTCGATCGCTGGAGTCCACTCGAAGATTAGCACCTGCCTCGACGACGCAAATCGCGCCCTTGACGATGCCGAGATCCTTGCTCGTCAGATGCTGTCGTTTACCCGTGGAGATCAGTTTGAATCCAAAATTTTTGATATTACAGATCAGGTTCAGCGCGCTTCTACCCTCTGCACTGCGGGATCACGAGTCAGTTGCCAACTCAATTTAGAACCGCAGCTTAGACTCGTTGAGGGAGATCCGAATCGAATTTATCAGGTGTTGCATAATCTTGTGATCAATGCTTGCCAGGCAATGCCAAACGGAGGGGTTCTCCACCTCACTACTGGAAATGCGGATCTCGACCTCCAAAACCGTTACTTGGTGGCTGCCGGTTCCTACACGGTGGTTTCGGTCAGGGATCGCGGTTGCGGTATCCCCCCGGACATCTTACCCCAGATCTTCGAAAATAATTTTTCCACCAAAACTGATGGCAGCGGGTTTGGCCTCGCTTCCTGCCTGGCTATCATAAAGGCACACGGGGGAGAGATCCGTGCGGCCTCTAAGGTGGGCGTGGGAACTGAATTTCTCGTCTTCCTGCCTTCAACTAGCAAAACTATCGAACGATCCGAGATTAGCTCAACCCAAGGAAATATAATCTCATCGTCGACTAACACTGGAATGCCCGAGTGCATTTCACGCTCTGATCAAGCTTCTATTTCTAGGGCCTGTCGCGTTTTAGTTGTTGAGGATCAAGCACCCGTTCTGAAAGCGACCCGAGGCCTCCTCCAACACCTCGGCCACGAGTGCTTTGAAGCGATGGATGGAGAATCAGCCATCCGCACTTATCGCCAGCATCTTGATTCCGCCGAGCCAATTGATATAGTTCTGCTCGACATGACTCTTCCCGGTGGTTTGCACGGAGTCGACGTTTACAGGGAACTTCAAATGATAGACCCGAAGGTCCAAGTTATTGCCACTAGCGGCTACTTTGACGACGGGCCCAATGACACAATCACTGAGGCAGGGTTCCCTGCTTCACTAGCCAAGCCTTTTACGATGGAGGCGCTGTCAAAAACGATTACCCGACTACTATCTTGAATGCCATGCGCTAAAGTTTTGGATCATCATAGCCTTGGTCTCCTCCATACTGATTCCCGCCCATTCACTGTAGGCCTCATAAACACCAACAAGATTTGCCGGGTGATTGGCTGGCCCTCCTGACTCGGATCGCATAATTGATTTACGAATCAGAGCTTTTGGCGGCATCATATCGGGCGCATCAGTTTCTAATAAGAGACGGTCCTCTGGAACCAGTTCAAAAACTTTCAGCTTGGCCATCTTATCCTGTCGGAAGAAATATCCCGAGATAGAAAAATAAGAACCTCGCTCTACAAATTCATTCACGAGGTCAGCGGGACCTGAATAGGAATGCAGAAGAAAGGCTCCGTCGAAACGAGAGTTGTCTAAACATTCCAACAATTTACCCCACGCTTTCAAGCAGTGAATCGTAGCGGGCCGCTGCAGTTCATGGGCAAATCCGAGTTGAGTGAGAAACGCCTCCTGCTGTCGAACCCAGTCGCGATTGGGAATCCACTTATCAAGACCAATTTCACCAACTCCCGCCAAGGGGTTTTTTGTCAGTATGTAGCGAAGGCTCTCTTGCCATCCATCTGGGTATTCGTTGACATACCAAGGATGCAGCCCATAAAAAGCTGAGACTTCAGGGATACTTTGTGCTAAATCGCTAACTGACGCCCAGTCGTCAGGAGTCGTCCCATTCACAACCATTTTATCAACACCAGCTTCACGCGCATCATAGAGAACCGCATTCAGGTTATCAAATAGGACGGGGTCCTGAAGATGAAGATGGCTATCGATCATCAGGCTTCGGGACAGATGCCTGTCACTATTCCGCGAGGTTCAATCGCATCGGAATCATATGCGAGTGAGTGAATCCAAGGCTTTCGAAAAATTCCTGACTTTCATCGCTCACCTTATCCGTCAGAATGGTGATTCGTTTGAATTCCTTTCTCTTGGCAAAATCGATCACATAGGTGACCAACTGTGCACCGTAACCACAACGTCGAAAATCAGGGTGAATGAAGACGTCTTCAAGGTTGAAAACAAACCCACCCATCGCAGTACTGATGGTAAACAAAACATTGACCATGCCAACGATCTCGAAATCCGTCCTTACAACAAAGATCCGCCCACGGCTGGGCTGCTCAAGAATAGCTCGCAATCCTCTCTCCTGTTTTTGGCGATCAGGACTAAAATCCTCTTCAATCTCGAAGAGTGCCATTGTCAGGTTAATCAACTGCGGCAAATCTTCTAGGGTGGCTGGCTCAATTCTCGCTTTCTGATTCAGCGGTTGGATTGGCGCGGTGAAGGAGGTATCCATGATCGTGTCGCAATTCGTGCAGCTTTTAGTCTAGCAAACCTCGGAGCAATGGCAAAGCATCCAATTAAAGTGCTTTAACCATTCTAACCCATGATACGTCTTTTAAAGAGTAGTAGTCTGCTTGCTCGTAACTTTACTTGATTTAATGAGCAAAAAGCCGTCAAGCCCTAAGATAACGAGACTTAAGGTGATCAACAAGTGCCGTCGCGTTGGCCGCTGAACCTGTCGATTCTTCAATGAGTTCGTCTGGCAAGAGGACACTTCCTCTCGCGTGAATTTTTTCACGCATCCAACTCAGAAGTCCGGAATAATCCGCCCTATCCATTTGGTCTTTTATTTCCGGGCTCTGGCTCAGAGCCGCGTTGGTAAGATGCGCGGCATTTATATTACCAAGGCTATATGTTGGGAAGTAGCCGAAAATCCCCATGCTCCAGTGAATATCCTGAAGACAACCATTAGAGTCCGAATTCACTGGTAATCCAAAATACTGCTCGAATCGCTCATTCCAAGCACTTGGTATATCCACGGTTTTCAATTCACCGGCAAAGATTGCTTTTTCGATCTCAAAGCGAAGGAGGATATGAAGATCATAGGTAACCTCGTCAGACTCGACCCGGATGTAACTGAGATTTGCTTGATTAACCGACGCATACATTTGTTCAACAGAGACACCACCTAATGTTGGGAAATACTCTACTGCCCTAGGTAGCCAATACTCCCAAAAAGCGCGGCTACGGCCTACGTGGTTTTCCCATAGGCGCGATTGAGATTCATGTAATCCAAGGGAAACCGCATTTCCTATCGGTTGACCTCGATGATCGGGATTCAAGCCCTGTTCATAAAGTCCATGTCCAACTTCATGAAGAACTCCAAAAAGTGAACTTCTAAAGTCCGACACGTTATAGCGAGTAGTCAGACGGGTATCGAAAGGTGCCATACCAGAACAAAAGGGATGAACCGCCGTATCGACCCGACCAGCATCGAAATCGAATCCAATTGAACGAGCGACCTCTTCGTTAAATGCCCTTTGCTGCTCTATCGGAAATTCACTCCCTTCCCATGGAACCTCATCCCCTGAAGTCGCCACCGCTTCTTCTACGACGGGTATCAGTTTGTCCCGCAGGTCTCCTAGAGTTTCGGAAATCCGCTGAGTCGATGTCCCGCGCTCGAAGCGATCAATCAATCCGTCATAGAGAACGTCTTTGTAGCCCCATCGTTCGGCTTGCTCACGGCAGAGTTCGATCAGTCTGGTTAAGGAGGGGGCAAACTTTTCAAAGTCGGATTTCTTTCTCGCCTCAGCCCATGAAGCTTGCGATAGCACCTTGGCCTGGGCAAATTCCTCGACTAACTCTTTCGGCAGGCATGTCGCCCGATTATAATTATGTCGCCATTCTCTTAAGTTAGCCTTTTCCAACTCATCTTCGCTCGCCGCTTCGGCTTCATCGATCCAGTCCCCCACTTCAGCTGAAACAAACTGTTCATGAGCCCATCCACTGAACCAAGCCATTTGCTCACCTCGGTAAGCAATTCCTTTCTTAGGAAGTAATACTTCCTGATCCCAACCAAGTAAGGCTTGGGCATCGCCCACTAGTTGTATCTCGCGACCTTTTGCTAAAAGCTTCTCGTATGCGCTATCTGACATCCTATTTTCACAATATTCCACCGCAAACAAAACTGGCCCCTCCAGTCTTGGAGTATCAGGCGCGCTACTCCGCGGCTTCTCTTGCTAGATTCGCCATGATCTGGATTGAGCCCGCTGAAAGAGTGCCTAGCACTCCGGATGGTTTTCCATCTATAATTCGAACTACGGTCACCCCTACAGGGTTTCCATCCATCGTGAAAATCGGGATTCCTTGCGCCGTGCCAGCCTCAGTCACGAAATAAGTCCGGTCTGATTTAAAAATCCCGGTGATACGCCCGACCGTCATAATTGGCATGTAGCCGTAGACGCCAGAGGCGCGCGACAGTCCAATCACTTGATCAGCTGCCTGCGCGGTCGCAGCAAACTTGGACAAATCAACAAATTCGAACTTCTTCCCGAGAGTTTCCGCCTCTGATTGGTCAGGCATAATGAAAGCAACATCAGCCCCTTCATCCTGGCGGACCACCTTACCACTTAGGAGCGTGGTGTCGCCATAGCTGATCTCGACACTTTGAAATACAGAGTTAGCAGATTGAATGCTCACCACATCCTCCCCCAGTTGGGCCTGCTGACCTTCAAGGCCGACGCTAGCATCAATCGCAGAATTAGAAACAACGATGAGCCCATCATCGCCGATGGTCACACCCAGCGTGCGGCGCTGTTGCGCCCGAGCAGGAAGTGGATCTCCGGTCGTTTTGGCTTCAAGTGAACTCTGAACCGTAACCACAACCAAAGCTGCCTTATTGTTTTCAAGAGTCTCGCGGGCCCGCTCCTCTAATGACTGCGCAACACTGGTTGCTGGCGCAGTAAAGACGATCAGGATAAGACCAAATAAATACAGGTTTTGGAATTTCATGGATTATTAGGTGTCAGAATTAATGAAACTTCAGATAAGATCGCTACCTATCAATCGAGAACGAGACAAATCCAACTATCCGATAAAACAAAAATGTGACAAACGGTCATCAAAGGAAACCGGATGTCACATTAGAGATTAGGCCTGGCTTTTTCTTAACGAGAGTAAAGCTCCACAACTAGCTGCACATTGACCATGGTGTCGATTTCGTCTGCTTCGGGGAGCCGGTCTACGGTTCCGGACAGACTATCCTTATCGAAGGTGAGCCAGTCCATGACTGGGCGTGCAGCACAAGCATCGGCAGAACGCATCCCTAACTGCTGAGACCGAGTATTTTCAGAAACCGTGATAACATCACCAGGCTTCACGCAGTAGGAAGGAATATCAACTCGCTGGCCGTTCACCTTGATATGACCGTGACCGACAAGCTGCCGAGAGGCACGACGGGTGCTACCAAGGCCGAGGCGGTAACAAACGTTGTCGAGACGAGTTTCAAGTAACTGGACAAGGATATCACCAGTAATGCCCCGTCGCCGCTGGGCTTCAGCAAAATAACGACGGAACTGCTTCTCCATCACTCCATACTGAAAGCGAAGCTTTTGCTTCTCGGAAAGGGCGATACTGTAATCACTCTTTTTGCGTCGGGCACCTCGGGCGCCGTGCTGGCCAGGAGGGTAAGGGCGGCGCTCAAGAGCCTTTGATGGGCCAAAAAGAGCCACACCAAATCGGCGGCTAATTCTGTCAGTGGGACCGGTTTGTCTTGCCATTTCTCGCTTGAAAATTCGTGGTTGATCGCTCGTTCAATTCAAGATCAGTTAAACGCGGCGGGCTTTCTTGGGACGGCAGCCGTTGTGAGGAACGGGAGTTACATCCATTATTCGAATCACGTCAATACCAAGGCCTTGGACAGCGCGAACCGCAGATTCACGGCCAGCACCAGGGCCCTTAACGCGAACCTCAGCTTGTTTAAGTCCGTGAGACATAGCTTGGCGGCAAGCATCTTGCGAGACAAGTTGGGCAGCGTAGGCAGTGCTCTTACGAGATCCGCGAAAACCCATCTTGCCGGAACTAGACCAGCCGATCACGTTCCCACTAGCGTCGCTAACGGAGACGATCGTATTGTTAAAACTGGCAGAAACGTGGACCACACCATTCTGAATATTTTTACTACCCTTAGCTTTGACAACCTTTGCCTTCTCAACTCCATCGGAGCCTTCGAGTTCAAGGAAGATATCCTCAGCGGTACGGGGCTTATCGCTTTTCTTTTCCTGAGTAGCGGCCTCCTCACCAACTTCTCCAGCAGGAGCAGTTTCGGCACCCTCGGGAGCAGCGTTCTCTTCAGGCGCAGCGGTTTCTTCTTGTGCAGTTTCTTCGGCGGTAGCTTCAACCACCTCTTCTGTCACCTCTTCGGATTTTTCTTCGTCAGCCATCTTTCTAAATTAGTTTCGCGCTACCTGTTACCGTTGACTAGCGTACTACGCCGACAGTCTTGCGTTTGCCTTTCCGCGTGCGCGCATTCGTCGAAGTGCGCTGGCCGCGAACTGGAAGACCACGGCGATGACGGTAACCACGGTAGCAATTGATAGAAGTGAGGCGCTTCATGTGACCTTGAATCTCACGTCGAAGGTCGCCTTCGATCATGACGCCGCTACCAGTGATGGCGTTCGCAATGCGTCCCAACTGCTCGTCGGTGAGTTCGCCAGTGCGCGTGTTTCGATCGACACCCGCTTCTTCAAGAATCTTCGTGGCAGTCACTCTACCGATTCCATAAATGTAAGGCAGAGAAGCTTCCACTCGCTTCTCATTAGGGATTTCAACTCCAAGTAAACGTGCCATATTTAAAAATTCTAATTTCGTTCCCCGACTGGAGGTGCCTTAGCCTTGGCGCTGCTTACAACGCGGATTCTTGCAGATAACACGGAGCACGCCCTTGCGTTTCACGATTTGGCAATCGCTACAGAGACGTTTCACGGAGGATCTTACTTTCATGAGACAAACAATTGTCGGTTGGTTAAGGGGTTACTACGATTAGGTTTGCGTGCCGCCCGTATTCTCCCACCTCTTTTTCGAACCGTAATTCGGCGCGAGGACGGAGTATGTATCACAGATTTCGCTTCTCGCAACCTGTGTTTCAGGGTTTGTATCAAATTAAGGACAGTTTTTTTAGAATTTTGAGGATTATGCAGCGCTGGCGGCTCCAGCTACGCCAGATTCATAGGATCTTGGCCTCGGCGTCAGGATTTCGGGCTCTCCGCTAGTTACCAAAACGGTGTGCTCAAAATGGGAGGACATCTTGCGATCCGCGGTAATTACAGTCCAGTCATCACTGAGAATCAGAACCTCATCGCCGCCAGCGTTGACCATCGGCTCAATGGCAAGAACCATCCCTTCCTTGAGGCGGGGATTAGCAAAGCGACGCATCTTCATCTCGTTAGCATCCCAGTAGTTTGGAACTTGGGGCTCTTCATGCAACTTACGACCAACACCGTGCCCAACAAACTGCTTCACCACTGTGAACCCAAATGTGGCTACATACTCTTCCACAGAGGCACATAAGGTTGAAAGATACTCCCCCTCTCTCGCGTGAGAAATGGCCTGATGCAGGGACTCCTCTGTTTTGATAAGGAGTTGTTCCACCTCATCGTCAATCTTACCAACCGCAATAGTCTTAGCGTTGTCACCAATCCAGCCTTCAGGAGTTTGAATGCCAACATCGATCTTTACAATATCGCCTTCTTTCATGGCAAGTTCACCCCCGATACCATGCACGACCTCTTCGTTCATGGAGATGCAGATATTACCTGGAAAACCGCGGTATCCAAGAAAAGCGCTTACACAGCCGCGATCTTTTATGAATTGATCAGCAGCAGCATCAATCTCGCCAGTCGTGATCCCAGGACGGACCATCTCAGAACACTGTCGAAGGATATCCGCAGCAATCGATCCAGCCTCCCGCAATCCGTCCAACTCCGCTCCGCTGCGTAATTGAATCCTCGATTTCCGCTTAGCCATGACTCAGCGTTTTGGATTAACCGCGGGAAATCTGGAAGTAAACGATGCCACCAATGAGTAGAACTGCAGCAATGACGAGCAACCAGATAATCTGATTACTGCTTGCGGCGGCACCTTGCCCGCTAGGGCGATCAAAACGGCCACGGATTCTCCCTTTACGGAGGAAACCGTCGTAGTGGCGCTGAATCAAGTGCGTCTCCACTTGGCGCATGATGTCGAGTAGCACACCAACCATAATGAGCAGACCCGTGCCGCCAAAGAATTGCGCCGCCAGCGGAGGCACGCCCATCAGGGCAGTAAGAATTGGAGGCAAAACCGCAATCACCGTAAGGAAGATCGCTCCCGCAAAGGTTAGTCGACTCATTGTTTTGTCGAGAAACTCAGCAGTTGCCTTTCCCGGACGCACACCAGGGATGTATCCGCCGTTTTTCTTAAGGTCGTCGGCAATCTGATTGGGCTGAAACATAGTCGCGACCCAGAAATAGCTGAAGAAGAAAATCATGAGGCCAGTCAGGCCATAGAAGACCCAGCCACTACCACCGCCACCGAGGGTAAGGGCAAGGTTCTGTGCCCAGTCGCTGTTAGGGAAGGCCCAACCAAGAATCTGAGAAGGAAACATCAGGATAGCCTGCGCGAAAATAATCGGCATCACACCCGCATAGTTCACCTTGAGCGGCATATGCTGAGTTTGCCCACCATACATTTTACCCCCACGAACCTGCTTGGCATAATTGATCGGCACCCTTCGTTGGGCCTGGGTGATAGCAATCACAGCAGCCACCACCAAAAAGAGGAAGGCAAGCAGAGCAACCAACTGAAATGACTTAAGAGGATCCTCAGTCGCAGAGGCTACATAGGTGTTGTAAACTTGGTAAAGAGCACCAGGCAGTGCATAAATGATGTTAACGGTAATGATAATGGAAACGCCATTACCCATTCCCCGCTCCGTGATTTGATCACCAAGCCACATAAGGAATGCAGTCCCCGCTGTAATGATGATCACCGTCGAGAGGATGAAGCCCATATCCCCATTCGGAACTAACTCGGAGGTTGAATTACTCGCAATGTCGCGCAGGAACGGGTTAGCTTCAGGAGTGACAAGGGACTGCGCCAACATCCAACCTTGGAACAGACAAAGCACAATCGTAAGAACACGAGTGTACATACTGATTTTCTGACGGCCACCGTCTTCGCGAGACAGCTTACTGAGTGCCGGAACAACAGCAGTAAGTAACTGAATCATAATCGACGCACTAATGTAGGGCATGATACCCAGTGCGAAGAGCGCTGAATTCTGAAGTCCACCACCGCTGAACACGTTCATGAGTGCCAATACAGAGGTCAGACCTTTGTCATCGCTGGACTGCTCCTGAACTTGAGAGTACCACTCAGTGAGGACATTAGCGTCAACACCGGGGAGAGTGACCACTGCGCCAAGCCTTACAATAACGATCACCAAGATGGTGAAGAGAATGCGAGACCGCAGTTCCGGAATCTTAAAACTGTTTACAAAAGCAGAGATCATTCACTAAGGCGGTGCGTTAAGGCTTTATCTGAAAGACGCTGAAATAACAGCAGGATTAGGTCGGCGATTTACAAGAACGAAACTGGGGAATTGACCTCACTCAGCGACCGAACCACCTGCTTTTTCGATCTTCTCCTTCGCTGAACCAGACACCTTGTCTACATCTACGGTGAGCTTTTTTGTCAAATCACCCATCCCTAGGACTTTGACGGCATCATAAATGCCCTTAACCAGTCCACAGGCACGCAGAGA
This sequence comes from Akkermansiaceae bacterium UBA1506, assembly GCA_002323995.1. Taxonomy (GTDB): domain Bacteria; phylum Verrucomicrobiota; class Verrucomicrobiia; order Verrucomicrobiales; family DEV007; genus Arctic95D-9. Next base: position 51,902 of record DCQY01000005.1, read on the forward strand.
TTCCTCATTGACCGCGTCACCATCAGCAAACTTTGCTTCGAGTTGGCTCACATTCACAATTGCAAACTGAGTCTTAAACTGGGCGTTATTAAATCCTTTCTTGGGAAGGCGTCGTGCCAGAGGCATCTGACCACCTTCAAAACCGGGGCGGATCGAAGCGCCGGATCGTGACTTCTGACCCTTATGGCCCTTACCACTGGTCTTACCAAGACCTGAGCTCTCACCACGGCCAACACGACGGCGGCGATGCTTGGATCCTTGAGTAGGTTGTAAATCGTGAAGTTTCATCTATCTTCAGTCCTTTCAATGTTCGCTGAAATAACTCTTAAAGAGCCTTCTTCTCAGCCAGACGCTTTCCGCGCCCTGAATAAATTTCTTCTTTGGTTCGAAGCTGCTCAAGAGCATTGAGCGTCGCCTTCACAACGTTAGCATGGTTGTTCGAACCAAGCGACTTAGCAAGGACGTCCTTAACTCCAGCAGCTTCAACCACAGCACGAACACCGCCACCGGCAATAAGTCCTGTTCCGGGGGATGCCGGACGAAGCAGAACTCGTCCCCCACCGTGCTCACCGACTACGGCGTGGGGAATGGTGTTCTCGGTGATATTCACTTTTACCATCTGGCGCTTGGATGCTTCGCTGGCCTTTTTAATACACTCTGAAACCTCTTGGGCTTTGCCGAACCCAAAACCAACCTGACCTTCGCGGTTACCGCTTACAACGAGAGCGGAGAAACTAAATCGACGACCCCCTTTAACCACCTTGGCACAGCGGTTGATGTGGACGACCTTTTCAAAAGCATCATCGAGTTCCTCACCTCGGGACGGAGCCGGACTTGAAGAACGAAGAATTTCTTCAGCCTTCTTAAGTTTATCAAACTTGCCGTTGTCCTCAGCAGTAGCGTCTCCACTCGCTTCGACAGCGGGTTCTTCAGCAGCAGGCTCTTCAGCAGCAGGTTCTTCGACAGCAGGTTCTTCAGCAGCAGGTTCTTCAGCAGCAGGTTCTTCGACAGCGGGTTCTTCAGCAGCAGGTTCTTCGGCAGCAGGC
>DCQY01000006.1:0-2371 GCA_002323995.1 Akkermansiaceae bacterium UBA1506
CAAATCGGAGTCAGGCCCTCCACGGGCTGTTTGACGGTCTGGTTGGCTTGAGTTGACTGGATTGCAACCCCTCAATCCCGGTAGGACCAACGCGTCGATAAGCAAACCTTGAAAAGCGAATTCCTTTCAGCTAAACCTAACATCTCAACCTTCCTATGATCTTCTTCTTAACCCCCCTTGTCGCGGAGCGCTCAGTGTCAAACTGGGAGCTTACCTGCGAACTACTGAAGCAGACGTTAGGCTCTCTAGAAAATCAATCAGCCCCCGATTTTCAATCCATTGTGTGCTGCCACGACATTCCTGATTTTGCAGCAAACTTAGATGAACGGTTTCAGTTCATCGAACATCCGTTCGCCCCACCGGAAGATGCAAGAACCATTTCAACAAAAAACAGTGGACTATGGGATATGATGCTAAAGCGGGACGTTGCCCTTTATCGAGCCAACCCTGATCCTGACGATTTTGTTATACTTCTTGATGCCGATGACCTAGTCCACAGGAGCGTCGTAGCAGAAATTGCCCCTCTCACTGAATTTGATGGCGTATTGATGAACAACGGATATGAACTGTGCCACAAATGGAGGCGTCTACTCCGAAGAAACAATATGGTTGGCAGAAGCGGAACTTCATTCGCGTTAAGCGGACGCATAATTCGGCCTCCCATCTCGCTCGAAGAGCCAGACCTAACAAACACGCTGTATCACTCTGTATGGCATAGTAATGTCATCGAATATCTGGAGGATGGTTCTCACGCCCACAAATACTTAGATGGCGAGCGGGTCATTTACCGAACAAATACTACCCTCAATCATAGTGACTGCTATCGGAGCGGGGCTTTGATTAGGTCGGCTAAGCATCGGTTGAAATTCCTATTGGGACGACCTGTCTCAAAAAGAGATTTGGCGAACTTTGGAGAATTTTAGAGAAACTCGATCCATTCGGTTGCTCCCATTTCCATAACCCGCCAGCTAAGCGCCACCATTCTCATCAATCGGGCACAGACGGGACGAGAGGATGTCCCGATTCAGCCGAATCCGATTCCGCTCAAGGAGAAGGAGTGGCCCCAAACTTGGTGCCACTCGTCCAAGCAGCTCGTTCCGAAGCAGGGAGAATTGCCCCTTGATTGATCAAGGGGTTTGCAAGCCGTGCAAACCTAGCCGGGGGGTATGGGGTGAAATTCTCTACCCAGGGGGTGTGCCGTGAACTTCGCTCTTTCGCGTCTCCCATTTATAGGTGTTTTTCGAGAATCCGAACTTTGGTTTCGTCGAAGCGTCCCGTGGCAAGCACTTGGCGAAGGACCGAAAAGAGTGCCAAGCTGGTGCCAAGCGGCAATGGTAGGGGTTTTGGGACCACCACCCTTGCCTTCTGTAGTCGTTGAAGGAGAGAAGTGGTGGGCAGGGAAGGATTCGAACCTTCGAAGGCATAGCCAGCAGATTTACAGTCTGCCCCGTTTGACCGCTTCGGTACCTACCCGTTATCGCACCAATGGAAAAACGCACTGGAGTTAGCGAGGCGCGTAACTTGCCGGGATGACAATGCTTTGCAAGGACTTTCTTCTTTCTGCCACCCCTCAAATTCGGGACAAAAGAACAAAATCACTTGAGGTCTTCCGCGACAACAGAGTTCTGCTCGCGAGAGGAAAGTGCTTTTGCCTGAGCCACCACCAGATCAGCATCCACTTCAAAACGGTAAGCGTGACAGTTCGGGCAGATATTAACCTTAGACGCTACAATCGAATCGCATCCGACACACACCTTGTAAAGTGCAGGGTTGCGGACGATTCGACGTGCTCGCTTGGCACGGTCGGCTAAAGCGGTTTTTTCCTTTGCCATGCTCGCAGAAAGCTACGCCTGAGGCTCTTTTTTGCAAGAATGAAATTACAAACCTGCAATTTTATCATATTTTTTATAAGGGAATTCCGCCCTTCCAAAATTACAGGCCATGTTTTCTCAAAACAGCGTTTCATCCGTGCGAATCGGATGAAATGCCTGTAGCTTTCTCCCCCTTTGAAGAATCTGAGCGAAACTGAGGCACTGGACACGGTCGTCCCGCGCCTGATGAACAGCCGGCAGTTGGCCTCCACCCTGCAATCGGTTCATCTAGCAACGCCCGAAAATCCTGCGACGTTTGAGCACGTCTCGGAAGCCGGTCACCCTCTTTATATCGCCAGTATCATCTCACAGTGGCGGCAGTCAGGTAATTTGGATTCTACGATCTGGGTCGTTTGTCCCCACGTTAAGTCCCAAGAAGTCATCCAGACAGAACTTGCTGTCTGGGGAGTTGAAAGCCTCTTTCTGCCCGAATATGAGTGGGCTGGATTTGAAGAGAGCCTTCCCGACCCTGAATCAGCGGCTGAGCGGCTGGCGGTGCT
>DCQY01000006.1:2748-18536 GCA_002323995.1 Akkermansiaceae bacterium UBA1506
ACGCGCAGCGCACTCGATGAAGCGGCTCCTCCTCCCGGGTCTTTGACCAAGCAAGCCAAATCAATCGAAGTGGGAAGTAAGCTCGATTTTAGTATACTAACTGAATCCCTTGAAGAGGCCGGCTACGAACAGGAAGCCCAAGTTTATCAGCGTGGTCACTTCAGTCTTAGAGGAGGCATCATAGACATTTTTTCCTGGCAAGCCCTCCATCCAATCCGCATCGAGTTATTTGATGAAGAAGTCGAATCCATACGCGAATTCGACGTCGACGAACAGACCTCAATTCGCAAGGTTGCTTCTTGCGAAATCCTTCTCAGTGAAGCCAACCTTGAGCACACTGGTCGGATCGGTGACTACATCGGTTCGGAGGACTTGTTGATTGCCTCCGAGTGCGATTCTGAACTCGCCCACATAAAGGTTTCCAGCGGAACCCTTGGCAACAACGACGCCGCAGAAAATTTTGATGGCGCCTGCTATGATAATCCACTCGGAGAATTTGGGGCTGGCGATTTTATCCTGCAGGAAGCTCGTCGCGATGAGTTTAATTCGCAGATTAAGCAATGGCGCCGTGAAGAATGGACGGTATTGATGGTCTTTTTCTCCGACGGAGAGAAAGAACGTTTCAGTGAACTTATCTTTGAGAACGCCTGGAATGACGAATTTTTGAAACCGGTCATCGGTAGTCTTAGTCGCGGATTCACGATTCCGGATGCCAAGATAGCTGTTCTAAGCGATGCCGAAATTTTTGGACGCTACCAAAACCAGCGCGGACGACGACGCTACCGGCTCGCTAAAGAAAGGCAAGTCAGCCAGCAAGTGAGCAGCCTACGAGAATTTAACTACGGTGATCTCGTCGTCCATATCGACTACGGCATCGGCAAGTTCCGAGGCATCAAAGACAAGGAGACCGCGGATGGTAATGAGGAGGTCCTTGAAATCGAATACGATAATCAAGCGAGGCTCTTCGTTCCCTTAGATCAGGCACACCTCGTTTCCCGTTATATTGGAACCGGAAAGAAAGCCCCCAAGCTCTCTAAGCTTGGTGACAAACGTTGGTCCCGCCTGCGTCGCGACGCAGAAAATTCCATCATGGATTACGCAGCTAAGCTCCTGTCTATTCAGGCAGAGCGTGAAGCTCATTCAGGTTTCTCACACCCTCCCGACAACAAGTGGCAGTGGGAGTTTGAGAACGCCTTTATTTACAAAGAAACACCAGACCAACTCCGTGCTATCGAAGATGCAAAAGCCGATATGGAACGCACTAAGCCCATGGATCGTCTCATCTGTGGCGATGTCGGCTTCGGAAAAACGGAGGTAGCGATTCGGGCCGCATTCAAAGCTGTCATGTCGGGAAAGCAGGTTGCTATCCTCGTACCCACCACCGTCTTAGCCGAACAACACTATCGTAATTTTAAGGAACGCATGTCGGACTTTCCGGTCCGTATTGAAACCTTGAGCCGCTATCGCACCACTGCTCAACAAAAACAGACGCTTTCTAACCTCGCTGGTGGAGACGTTGATATCGTGGTGGGCACTCATCGCATCATTTCTAAAGATGTTCATTTCAAGAACCTTGGACTTGTTATCGTAGACGAAGAACAGCGATTCGGTGTCACCCATAAGGAGCGATTCAAAGAGATGTGGCGTTTTGTTGATGTCCTTACCTTATCTGCTACCCCGATCCCCCGGACTCTCTATCTCTCCATGATGGGCGTCAGGGAAATGTCTGTAATCGACACTCCCCCACCCAACCGACGACCGGTTGCCACTACGGTCTGCCCCTACGATGAGCGGATTATTCGCTCGGCCGTGAAAAAAGAACTTAGTCGCCAAGGACAGGTTTTTCTTCTTCACAATCGGGTAAAAACGATTCGTGGAATGAAACGACGCATCGAGAATCTCGTCCCGAAAGCACGAGTCGAAGTCGGTCACGGCCAAATGGGAGACGAAGAACTCGAAGACGTCATGAATCGATTTATTCGCCATGAATTCGATGTTCTTGTCTGTACAACTATCATCGAAAGCGGGGTCGATATACCCAATGCGAATACAATTATAATCGATAGAGCTGATCGTTTCGGCCTTGCTGATCTATACCAGATCCGTGGACGGGTTGGCCGGGCAGACCGTCGAGCTTACGCCTACCTCATGCTTCCTCCTGACATGCTCACTGTTGGAGACGCACGCAAGCGAATCAATGCCATTAAGCAATACTCGTCATTAGGTGCGGGGTTCAAAATCGCGATGCGTGACCTCGAAATAAGAGGCGCCGGAAACCTTCTTGGCACTCAGCAGAGTGGCCATATAGCTGCAATCGGTTTTGACTTGTATTGCCAACTCCTGAAACAATCTGTCTCCAAGCTTAAAGGTGAACCCTCATCTGGGCGAATCGACCTCTCGATGAATATCGATTTTCTTTGCACAAACGAAGGCCAGTATCACCTGACACCAAAGAGTTCCCTGCCCGCCTTCGTTCCATCAGACTACATAGCAGAGGCAAGACTTAGAATCACCGCCTACCGCGAGTTGGCCGAAGCGTCCCGCCTCGAAGACTTGGATATTCTTCGTAAAAACTGGACTGACCGTTTCGGACGAATCCCTCCACCAGTTGAGTTCCTTTTGATTGCCACGGAGATCAAAGTGCGCGCAGCCCTCAAGGGGTGCAGCTCTCTTGAAGTGAAGGATGAGAAGCTAAAACTTATGAAAAATGGGAAATACATTCAAATAAATGGAAAATTTCCCCGTTTAATCGGAGACAACGAGGAAGAATGGCTTGAGTCTGCCTTAGATTGGATTCTAGATTTATAGGCCCGCAGAGACTGGCGCTTGCCAACCCTTAAACAACTATGAGCATTCTAAAACAGTTGCCCCATTCCGCCGTGGCTTTGATCGCCTTGGGATTTGTTTCCAACGCTGAAGCCAAGCCAATTGTGTTGAACAGCTTAAAAGCCGTCGTCAACGCAGAACCTATTACCCAGTCTATGGTTGACGCGGCTGTTCAAACGCAAGTTCGTGTCTGGCTCATGGGGAATAAGGGAATGGTCAGCAAAGCTCAAGCGACGAAAGAAATTCGAGAAATGGAAGAGAGAGCACTGGACGACCTGATCGATCGCAAGCTGATCTTAACCGAATTCGAGCGCCTTGGGGGTGTCATTAAAAATCAATACATTGATGAAGCAGTGACCCGTTTTGTGCAGGACCGTTTTGACGGCGACCGCGATAAATTCGCGAAGGAATTATCCGAATCAGGGATGACTATCGCGCAATTCCGAGAGGTTCAAAAAGACCAGATCGCCATCACCGCCCTGCGTTCCCAGAATGCTGGAGATAACGTGGTCCCGAACACACCTTGGGAAAAAAAGGAGAAATATGACGAGATCAAAGGAGAGTTTGCTTCAGAAGGTAAAGTGCAGCTGCGTATCATGTCGATTCCGAAGCAGACGGCAGAGTCGACTTTCGAGCAGCAGGAAACACTACTCAAAGATCTTATTGCTAAGCTGAATTCGGGCAGTGACTTCAGTTCTCTGGCTCAGACTCACTCTGCTGATAGCTTTGCAGCAAAGGGTGGCTACGTTGGGATCATTGGACGCGGCACACTTAATGAAGGATTAACTCAGGCCGCTTATGCGGTTCCTCCGGGGCAGATCAGCAGTCCACTCGAAGACGGTCCGTTCTGGCGCATCATCAAGGTTGAAAAGCGAGTCGGCCAAGCTTCCCCATCCTATGATAAACTCGAAGAGGAGGTGGATAAACGGCTCAGCATCGAAAAACGACAGAAAGCTCTCGAGTCATGGCTGCTTAAGCTGCGCCGGGATGCAAACGTTCGCATCTACGACAACTGATTGTGGTCGTCTCTCGCCCATAAAACTGGAAGATGCTACTCACTCATTCCGGTGTTAAGCTAACCTGTGAAGGTTCTCTCTATCGATCCCGCCCTGCGAAATACGGGCTTTGCTGTCCTAGAGCGTCAGTTCACCTCAGGTCGAAAGCCAATCTATAAGGCGGTCACCTACGGAGTGATTGAAAACAGGCGCCATATTCGACAGTCAATGTGTCTCGTCGCGATTCGTGAACAACTCCGCGAAGTGATAGAAGAACACCAACCTGAAGTCTGCGCTGTCGAGGGAGTTATCTATGTCCAGAGCTTCAAGACTGCAATCACGATGGGGGCAGCACGCGGGGCGGCCATCCTATCGGCTGCCGAATTCGGAATGGAAATCTTTGAATATGCACCGAAACGCGTAAAGCAGGCAGTCGTTGGAAAAGGTGCGGCAGACAAGCAGCAGGTGGCTTTCATGATTCGAGCTCTGCTTGGATTAAAGGAAACACCCCCTCATGATGCGGCCGATGCACTTGCCATTGGCTTGGCACATTTCTACGAAAACGACCCAAGCCGCGTCACTGCTCTCGCCGACAAACCAGGCGCAATCTAAAAGCTGACCTTATCAATGAACCCCGAAGAGGTCAGAAAAGTTATGATTGTTCAAGCGGTCGAGCAGACTGATGAAAAGGGCAGGCTCATCTCTAATGCTGATCGAACTGCAGCAGCTTCTGTCGCTGGAGCCCCGCTTCTAAAGAACAGTTCCTTTTCAGAAGAGCACCGGTTCCTCGCCAGTAGGGCCGAAGCCATCATTACTCGGCTCATCTCTCGGTATCCCGATGAATCCAGTTGGCTCCTCAGCTCCAACTCAAATTACCGGCTTGGTATTCTTTCAGGTGTCCTGTTCCTTATTGCTCTCGTCGCTGGCTTTCTCAGCAACGAGCTTGGTCCTGATAATCGTATCAACATACTTTCCTTTCCTCTTCTAGGAATCCTAGTTTGGAATCTGTTTATTTATGTGAAAGAGGTCATCCTCTTCCTGCGCTACCGCGACAATTTTTTTAGCGGATTTTGGACCGAGGGGTTTGCTCGTTTCGTTTCTGCCCCCCAGAAAGAGATCCCAATTTCGTCTGCGGAAGATCCGTCTCCCCTCAATGCTGCTCAAAAACTCTATGCACGAAGATGGTATGAGTTGCAATTTCCAATGCTTGCTTTCCGTATTAAGTCGATGCTGCACTTTGTTGCTCTGACTCTTGCTGCCGCAGCCATTGGAGGAATGTACGTTAAAGGGCTGGCCAATGAATATCGTGCTATTTGGGAAAGCACCTTTATCACTGATGCTGAACAGTTGCGGCCCTTACTCCAATATGCGCTTGGTTCGGCCATATCGATTTCCGGTGATGAGCTTCCTTCTGTCGAAGAATTGAACGCGATGCACTGGCAATCGGGTGACCGTGAAATTAGCGGTGAAAATGCAGCGCGATGGATTCATTGGTATGCTATCAGCATCAGTATATTCGTCCTTTTGCCACGAACCGTCCTCGGACTGCTCTGGAGATTTAAAAGCTTTCGATTACGGCAGGCTTTTCCCTACCGCGAGACCTGCCCTCATTACTTCGATCATCTCCTCTCAATTTCTACCGGCAACGCTCGAGAAATTCAGGTGATTCCCTATTCTTTCAATCCTGATAATGTAACGAAACAACATACTGTTGCCGCCCTAGCAACAGCGCTTCGATGCCCGGTTAATGTGGATTGGCTGGAAAACATCGAGTTTGGTAATGAGGAGTCACTCGGAAAACTGCTGCTTAATCAGCAAGCTAAGCAGACGTTGCTGTTCAGTTTTGCCTCCACCCCAGAAAAAGAAACCCACCTCGCTTTATTCCAAGCGCTATCTGAAAATACCTTGGGAACCGTCGATTTTATCATTCTGAATTCGAGCAGCTTCGATGAGAAAGTAGGTGATTTCCCGAATGCAGAACAACTTTACTCGGAGAGACTTTCCACCTGGAAAACAATGTTTTCCGAAACAAACGTTGAATTCCTAATGACGGGAAGCGAGGAAATACCATCCTCCAATAAATCATAATTCGCCTATGCCTTCTCCCGACAGGGAAATCGTCTTAAGCCTTATCTCGCATACTAATGTCGGGAAAACTGCGCTGGCCCGCACTCTACTCCGCCGTGACGTCGGCGAGGTGGCAGACAGCGCTCACGTCACTGTCATCCCTGAGGCTCATACCCTCATTAAAACCGACGGCATTACTGCGAAACTCTGGGACACACCCGGATTTGGTTCCAACCTCGCCAAGTTGGCAAAGCGCCTTCGAACAAGTAAAAACCCGGTTGGCTGGATTCTTCACCAGGTATGGGATCGCACACGAGATAAATCACTGTGGTGCAGCCAGGAAGCGATTCGTAATGTTCAGTCTGAAGCTGATGTGGTTCTCTATCTCGTCGATGCCTCTCAACCACCGGAGACTCTCGGGTTCGTCGGTCTAGAAGTAGAAATTATTGAATGGATCGGCAAACCCGTGCTGGTCTTCCTCAATCAGACCGGCCAACCGGATTCTGAGCGCGACCGTGCCAACGAAGAAGCCTGGCGACAACACTTCAAAAATTTCGAAATCGTGAAGCATGTTGGCACTCTGGATGCATTCACCCGCTGCTGGACTCAGGAACATTTAATCCTTAAAAAGACGGAAGATTTAGTCAGTAAAGATCAAAAATCGGCAGCGAAAAAACTCACCGATGCGTGGATCGAACGTAACATGGATATCTTTGGTGAAGTAGTCACCTCGATGGCGAAGTGGGCCAAGATAGCATTAACTGACTCTGAATCTCTCCCTCGAAAAGACCTCACTGAAAAACTTCGAGAACTAGTGTTGCGTTCCGAACGAAGCAAGGATCTTGATAAAATTCAAGAGACCATGTACAGCCGCCTCGCCGAGAACACAGCTGACACCGTGAATGAACTCATCTCACTGCACGGACTAGACGGGCAAACGGCATCCACTCTCGCCGAAACCTCCCTCGAAGAATTTGCCGTCAAACGTGATATCGAAGAACCTCTCGCAGCCACCATTGGGGGGGCTGTCTCCGGGCTCGTCGGCGGTCTGTCGGCTGAACTCATCTCTGGTGGAATGACTTTTGGCGGCGGGGCCGTCATAGGAATGCTCTTGGGGGGCGCGACAACGTTTGCCTTGACCCGAGGATACAACCTCACTCGGTCCGGGCAAAACGGGGTTCGCTGGACCGAAGCACATTTCGTGACTCAGGTGAAGTTCATCATCATGCTTTACCTTGCGGTGGCCCACTATGGTCGCGGGCGTGGAGCATGGCAGGACCCGATCAACAACCCTGCCCACTGGGAAACGATCGTTGAGGCCGAGATAGAATTAAATGCCAAACGGTTAAACGAACTCTGGAAACGCGGTGAGTCAGCCTCGAGTTCTGCCACCCTCAATCAACACCTTAAAAAATTCTTCCAGCAAAGCCTGTCAAACATTCTAAGTAGGCTCTATCCGGACAGCCAGTCACTCTTCAAGCGGCGTTGAAGTTCAGGCTGACTCTACTTGCTCGCGGGAACTACCCCGTAGCTCGAAAACCTTAAAAATAGTGTCTTCGATCAAATTATTCGGGCAAGAAGCTCCGGCTGTGATCCCAAAAATAGCACTTGATTCTTTTTTGAAGATATCAGTGTAACTCGTCACTTCCTCACGCCCTTCGATATCGAAATGAACGATCTCTTCGAGCGATCCGATACAGGAAGCGCTTCGGATGAAAAAGGTGGGCAACTCTTGCTCCCCAATTTCAACCAAATGGGTCGTATTCGAGCTATTGTATCCACCAACAACAAGGAGCAAATCCATCTTTTGCTTCAGCATTTCAAACAGCGCATCCTGGCGTTCCTGTGTAGCTCCACAAATGGTATCAAACACTGAGAAATTCTCGTCGGAACCGTCCCGCTTTACAAGCGCGTCACGAACGCGATTCTGGATCTCCTCGGTTTCAGACTTCAGCATCGTCGTTTGGTTTGCCACCCCAATCCGATCAAGATGGACATCCGGGTCAAAATTTGTCGAGTAGCCCCCTTGAAAGTTTGCTAGGAATTCCTCCTTATCCCCACCTTCAACCAGGTAGCGACAGACCTTTTCGACATCTTCAAGGGTCAAAACAATAAGATAATGCCCGCTACCGTCATCGCCTTCAGCACGAGAGGCTGTTGCACGAGTCTCCTCATGCCCAGCTTTCCCATGAATGATAGAAGTGATACCGGATTTGGCAAAATTCCTAACTCGTCGCCAGACTTTCATGACGTCGCCGCATGTGGTGTCAACGATGCGACAACCCTGCGACTCAACTTTGTCCACAAAAGAGATAGGTGCTCCAAAGGCTGGGACAATCACGACGTCATCAGAGGTCAAAGAATCATACTGCTCATCCATCTCCTGCCATGGAAGCGATACAATCTCCATTTCCTCGAGTTGGCGATTGACCTCTGGGTTGTGGATAATCTCGCCGATCAGAAAAATGCGGCTCCCTGGAAAAACGCGTCGAGACGCGTAAGCAAGATCAATCGCTCTCTCCACTCCGTAGCAGAAACCAAATTGCTTAGCGAGACGCACCGTAGTGTCTCCCACCGTTAGTTCACCGCCCATGCTGCGAACCTTTTCGACAATCGAACTCTGGTAATGGCTGGCAACTTCCTCTTGAACGCGCTCCATGACCTCCGGAGTCCGGACGTTGACGCGCTTATTTTTCTTTCTGGGAGCACTTTGCATGGTTGCGAGATAAGGAATTCACTTCCCCCTAGAATAAAACGTTCACCGAATCAAACGGGGCATCAGTAATTAGCACCGAACGTGGTGAATCAGGTAAATCGTAATCTATCGGACGCGGCACCTTTTTTCCAAGAACTGAATCTTCCGGAAGACTGTTTGCAATGTGAATAGGGGTTCCAGGCTTCACCAAGTGAAAGAAATCAGAGGCGATACTCCTGTGGAGTCGCAAGCAGCCTTTTGTTCGAGGTTGCGGCCAAACAGCTCCAGCGTGAAAGCCGTAACCCGATTTGAATTCAACCCAGTAGGGCATGGGATAACCAACATAGCGGTATCCGTAGGGCATGCTGGTGCGCCTACCCGGGATGATCTCTTCTCCCTTCACCCAGAAACCGTAGGTATTGGAGCGTTTCCGAGGCAACTTATTAAATGCCCTGAAATTACCAGTCGGAGTAGGATTAGCCTTGGTTCCGATTGCTACCGCAGCGACGAAACGAGGCTCTTCGTTTTCATAGACATAAACTGCCCGGTTATTAAGACTGACTCGCACTTCGATATCACTAGGGTTCGATACTTTCCCGTATCTGATCGCCATGCCGTCAAGATGCCCTCCCGGCCTGCTGACACAGCCTGCAGCAAAGATGATTGCCGTCGCAATACCCAGTGCAGGAAAGGCTTGAAAGCAGGCTGAGAAGCGCTTTTTCATGATACTTCGGGGGAAACTACACCATCCCAGAGAATGAGCGAATCATCCTTGCCATCGACCAATCTAAAAAAACAACATTTTTTATCTCCAGATTGTTGACATCTCTTAATATTTAGATATTCTGAAATCGGTTACCTTCTCGGTAACTGTCTGTTTGTGTTTCGTGTTTCGGAGCCGCTCAGCCTCAGGGTTGAGCGGCTTCTTTCTTTTCAAAGCAGACTATTGCTCTTCTTAAAACACAAAAAATGGGCTCCTATTAAGCTGGAGCCCATTTCGAAAAAGACGTTAAAAAGCTCTATTTCTATCCGATCAGGAGGCCCAAGGTAACTTCCACTGGCCAGGAATTGCGATCTCATAGTTACCGTCCTCACCGGGCTGAACCGGCGCTACGCCATTAAAATCAAACTCCTCCGGAAGGATCGAAAAATTCGATGACACCGCTTCGTCCCATTTAACCTCCTGGCCACTGTATGTAGCGAGACGCCCCAAAACACTCGTGAACGAGCTTCTCGCACCGTAATAAGCGTTGTTGAGCGGTGAGTTATTCTTGATCGCATTGTAAAGCGCGTCGTGTTCGACCTGATAGGGATTCGTCGCCCCCGTTCGAGGCTTGCGATACTGCCACTTCACTTCCCCTTTAAGGTCGGTGATGCGACCCGCTTCAAGATGAAGAATGCCCTCGGTTCCGTGTATTTCCTCGCCTATTTGACGCCAGGTATTGGGAATATGCCGGCACTGACTGTTCATGATCGCATTGTTCTGTTCAGCACCATAACGAAACTCCACGTAGTGATGGTCATAAATTTCACTCACACTCCGAGGCTCAGTTCCAGCGCGACCGCCCATGCCTTGAGCTGAAACCGGATGGCCTCCGTTGGTGGAATCACCGCTTACGAACCAGTTTACAACATCGATATTGTGTACGTGCTGCTCAGCGATGTGATCTCCGCAGAGCCAGTTGAAGTGGTACCAGTTACGCATCTGGTACTCCATTTCAGTCCACCCGGGCTGGCGTTCTACAATCCAAGGGCGCTGGGTGTTCCACCATGCTTGCGCGCCGAGGATATCGCCGATCATGCCGTCAGAATGAACTTTTTCAAAAGCTTGCAAATAAACTTCTTGGTAGTGGCGCTGCAGACCAACCACCACCTTGAGACCCTTCTGGTCGGCAATCTTAGCCGCTTCGATCACCTTGTTGAATCCCTCGGCATCAACGCAAACCGGCTTCTCCATAAAGACGTGCTTCCCCTGCTGCATCGCATATTCAAAATGAATCGGGCGAAAGCCGGGCGGAGTAGCAATACAAACGACGTCACATTCCTCGATCACCCCCTTGTAGGCATCAAAACCAACAAATTGACGGCTCTTAGGGACGTCGACTTGGCTGCTGTTACCTGCCTTTTCGAGCAAAGCAAGAATTCCTCCTTTTTTCGAACGAGGCCCGGTACCATCGATTTTATCTTCGAATGCTTCAGCCACCGCAACAAGCCTTGCACTGTCGTTGGCGGTCAGGTTCTGCTGCACAGCTCCACTACCGCGGCCACCACAACCGATCAGACCAACCTTAACAGCATCACTTCCTGCCACTTGGGCACACATTTCAACCGGAAGTATACTGGCGGCGGCTCCCGCCGTTGCCGCACTGGCGACAAAACGACGCCGGGACAATTCTTTTTCGTGAGAAGGGTTATCTTTAGTCATACTGATTAAACTAATAAGGTTTAAATTGATTGAACAACTGCTGTTTGGTAGTTGGGATTATATGGCCTGGCGTCACGTCAACCTCTCTGGGACCAAGGAGAGTAGATAGAGAAGGCTGAAGATGCAATCCTATGATATGGCCATTTTATATCAGGCATTCAGGCTAAATTTAGATTCGGATCGATATCTGAATTCAAATCGCTTTCAGCTTCTCCAACCGCTCGTCGGCAAGCGGCAGCATATGCAATCATAGCAGCGTTGTCTGTTGAATGCGAAGGTTCTGGCAATTGAAGATCAATACCAAATGCCGCAGCTTGGTTGAGAGATCGTTCACAAAGCCTCGCATTGCAACTCACCCCTCCACTAATTGAAGCCACTCTTACCCCTTTTTCCTCCACGGCACGAAATAGCTTGGTAACCAGCACATCGACGATGGCCTCTTGAAAGGAAGCGCAAAAGTCACTTATCACAGTCTCGCTCATCGGTTGTTGAATCTTCTGAAGAAGGTGGAGCGCTGAAGTTTTTAGACCGCTAAAACTGAAATCATAGTCACCACTATCGATCATACTTCGGGGAAACTCATACGCACCGGCATCGCCTGCTTCGGCCAAGCGGGCAATTTCCGGACCGCCAGGATAGGAAAGTTCCAACATCTTTGCCACCTTATCGAACGCTTCTCCTGCTGCATCATCTTTGGTTGATCCGAGCACTTCATAATTTCCTACCCCATGAAAAAATACCAGCATCGTATGGCCCCCACTCACTACCAACGCGACATGAGCCGGGGGGTCTATTCCCGCGCCAATAAAAGGCGAAAGCAGGTGGCCCTCGATATGATTGATCGAATAAAAGGGTCGCCTCAGACCGACTGCAATGGCTTTTGCGGTAGTATCACCGACCAGCAGCGAACTAGCGAGGCCTGGCCCGGAGGTCGCTGCTACCGCATCAATCTCTCCAAGTTGAATCCCTCCGTCTTTAAGAGCTTTCTCGATGAGAGGCTTGAGGTCGAGGCTATGATTACGCGATGCAAGCTCGGGCACCACACCTCCATAAGGTGAATGGAGCTCAATCTGCGAAGCTATCTTCGAGATTAGAATGGCCCCATCGCCACCGACTACAGCCACGGCTGTTTCGTCGCAAGAAGTCTCAATAGCAAGAACCAACCGTTCGGACATCGTCAGGAGACTTATTTTTTTTCGCGATCTTGTGTCGCCCCGGAAGTATCGGCTTTTTCTTTGCCAGACTTTTTCTCTCCAACTAAAGTCCTCTCTTCAGCGTCAGTTGCACTTCCCGTTTTAACTTCTCGGATCTGCGAATAGACCAGCGCGCCCTTCATCGCATCGACAGCCCTGATCAACTGAGGGTCGCGAAACTTTTCGGCCTGCTTACGATCTTCCGGGCTTATCGTATCGCGGCTAAACCACCGGGCCAGACCCTCTTCCTGAGCCGGCGTCATCGTCGCCACGATATTGGGAACAACGCCATTTTCATGGATCGTCCGGTGACTCGGGGTGTAATACTTCGCAGTTGTCATTCGAATTGCTTTGCCCTCGCCTATCGGCAAAATAGACTGGACTGAACCTTTGCCGAAGGTTGTCTCCCCCACGACAATACACCTTTTGAGATCCTGAAGAGCCCCGGAGACCACTTCAGCTCCACTCGCAGAAGAGTGATTCACGAGAATGGCGAGCGGGTAATTACGTTCGCGACGTTTGCTCTCGACTGATGTGCGGTAAACCTTAATTTCACCGGATCCGGGTTTTCCTTCAGTTGTTAAAACAACAGTGCCTGCCTTTACAAACTCACCACACACATCAATCGCACTTCCCAGCAAGCCTCCGGGATTATTTCGCATATCAAGCACGAAAGCATCCATTGATTCTTGTTCTAACTTATCGAGCGCATCCGCAAGCTCCTCAGCTGTCGGCTCACTGAATTGAAGGATTCGTGCATAGCCCATTCGATATGGGCTGGTAATCTTTTCTTCGAGGATTCGCACATCTTTAACCGATGACTGCTTAATAACTTCACGCTTCAACTCAAACTCGAGAAGCTTTTGAGTTGCTGGTCGACGCACCGTTAACCTGATGGATTCACCGGGCTTTCCACGCAGCATATTCACCGCTTGAGAGATTCCGAGATCTTCGGTCAGGCGATTGTTAATTTTCAAAATGTGGTCTCCGGGAAGTACACCAGCTCGACCTGCGGGTCCATCTTCACGAGCAGTGACAATTGTAAGAACATCGTTTTTGGTCGAAATAGTCACTCCAATTCCTTCATAGGTGCTATCCGTATGTCGTTGCAACTGCTCAAACACCTTCGGCTGCATGAACTGGCAATGTGGATCCAGATCCGCAAGCATTCCTTCGAGGGCGCTATTGATCAGCTTTTCATACGTCACTTTATCAGCATCCACATAGCCCTGACGAATGGTCTCAAGCACTTCGGTAAAGAGTTCGATCTCTTTAAATCCAGAATCTGCTTCGGCATCCTGAGCCTGCGAACAGACAAAAGCGCCTGAAATAAGAACCGTTAAAAGGGCGGTAAAGAGTGCCTTACAGACCGTTTTCATTAGCGAAAGTCCAACATTCACGCAGTCTTTTCAAGGTCGGTATTATGGCGACAGCCTGCATTCAGCTAAAGCGCTGTCAAAACAGCCAAACGATAAGAACAAATACCGCTTTGGTAGCGACATGCAGGCCCTGATCGATGGCGAACGAAGTTTTTCCTTCGCATTTGAATACGTCTATTATCCAATGCAGAATAAACTCAGCAACAGCGAACGCCACAGAACCAGTAATAACCCAAACGAAACCTGCGTGGATGAGGCAGTGAGCAGACATTAGATAAGCCCAAAGGGCCTTAGGAGCATTTTCGCTTCCATCCGCAAGTTGGGGAGGCTTGTTGTGCCGATTTTTTCCATGAGAAAGGAAATCTCCTTGCAGAGGAAAGTCCGCGAAAGCATGACCAATCACGAGAGCGAAAAACAGCGCCAACGCATCAACTGGGCCGGTCGCTGCCAGCGGGGCTATCATCAGTGAATCGGGCATAGATTTGCAGGGGGGAGAGGTAAAAATATGACGGATTAGTGACACTAATCGACAATCACTTTTGTAGAAACCTCGAAATTAGAACGAGTCGAGCATAGCCTCGCGAGCCATCGCTACCTTCTCGTTGGTCCTCCGCAGTCGCTTGCTCAATTGGGTTGAGATATTGACAAGTAACTTCGACGCTGTGCGCGGATGAGCCTCCAAATACTGCTCCAGACGAGTTCGATCAATTTTCCAGACCTCACCAATGGAACGACAAACCACACTTGCACTCGCATTACCGGGGTCAAAAATATTTACCTCCCCTACAGTGCTACCAGCTTTGAGGGTCCCGAGAAGAATTGTCCGACCAGTCGTTTCAGTCTGCACATGGAAAGTACCCATGATCACGAGAAAAAGAGAATCCTGCCTCTGGCCTTCATCAATGAGAATGTCTCCCTCGGAAAATGAGAGAAATTCACCAAAATGACCGAGTTGGGCCCGCTCTTCAGCGTCAAAATCAGAAGCGAATCCCATTTCAGGGAGAATTGAAGGTTCGGCAGACATGGCGGCTCGGGAAAAAGAAGTTTTAAACAATAACCCTCAAAAAAGCTCTAAGGGCAAGACTGGTGACTATCGCATCATCGCCCCACCGCCTGGCAGCCCTTGGGTTCCTTCCCAACTCGCAGGTATATTGTGAGGCATGCTACTAAGCTTTTCCCTTTCTGGAGTCGGATGATTGTTCGCAACTGATTCGCAGGAAACCATTGCGAAAGTAGCTAAAGCTATCAGCGAGAAAAGAAAGAGAAATCTCATGAGAGGTAGCAAGAGAAGAAGCTTGAGATCAATTCGTGTTCTCAAAGATGACCTTGTCGCCGGGCTGGACTTTGAGAGCACTCGCCTCAACTCCATCCACCACGTCGGCTACCACGAGGGTCTCCTCAATATTCACAATTCTAAGGCGAGCCACTCGTTGCTCTCCACGCTTCACAAGAAGGGTAGCGTCACCAGTCACTCCATGTGCGCGACCAGCATTCACCATGACAAATCCCCAATCGCCGTTCACAGCGATAACGGTGGCCACCAAGCTATTGAGTGATAGCTTTTGCGCACGCTCAAACTGAAAATTCTCCTCGTCCTTTACTTTCGCTACTTGGACCTGCTTCGCTTGAGATACAGAGGTTAACTGAGCATTCAGTTCTGCTTTCGTGTTCTGCTCGTCAGTCAAATTATCCTTGAGCATAGTGAGCGTCATCTCAAGATCCTCCGGGGACTTGAAATTTCCATCCGGGAAGACTTTTTTAATAGCGAGATCGATTTCTGTTTGCTCAATCTCCACTCTTTTCAACTCAGCCGTTACGTCGGCGAGAGAACGCTCCACAATCTTGAGACTCTGCCTAACGCCCTCAACGGCAGCAGCAGCTTGGTTGCGACCATCTTTGGCCTGAGTTTCTTTCTCGATGCTTTCGTCGCGCTTATCCTCGGCGGCCCCCAGCCTCTCCGTAGCATCCTTCACCTTCGATTTGGTAAGGTTCAGTTCTGCGATAACCGATTCAAGATCGTTCTTGTTGATGACACCCACCACAACGGCACCTAGCATGGCTACCCCTGCGATGATCATGAGAAATTTTTTCATATCGAATTCCTGTTGGAAGGTTGAAAAAGGTTTAACGATTTATTGAAAAGGATCAGGGGCTCCACCTCCGCCAAAGGGATCGGGGGCCGCGCCTCCGCTATCCATGGCACCGCCG
>DCQY01000006.1:18929-25637 GCA_002323995.1 Akkermansiaceae bacterium UBA1506
ATCCATGGCACCGCCGCCAAAGGGGTCAGAAGCCGCGCCGCCACCGTCCATTCCACCGCCGCCGAAAGGGGCAGCAGGAGGTTGACCAGCACCGCTAGCGTCGCCTCCGCTATCTGAAGGGATAACTGCGGGAGTCTTGGCAGTAATAGCCTTGGCCACGTAATCGCCCGCGCGGACGCGCTGACCCGGGGCAAGAGAGCCCGGAATAATGTCGGCAGCTGACTTTCCAGCCTCCACAGAGGTCACCAGTAATTTGCAGATTGGTTGTCCACGACGATAGACATTTAGCTGTGCACGGTTCACAACACCGGCGTCATACCCTCCATTAACCACAACAAATCCCCATTGATCGTAAGCTTCGCGAATGGTCGATTCAAATGGTCCGCGTATAATTCCTGCCTCTTGGTCCCTACGAAGTGCCACCATTTCGGCTGCTACTTTTTCGAGACGGTCTTTTTCAACCTGAACTGAGGCAACTGCACCCTCGAGTTGGGTCACTTCGATCTCGGTCTCTTCTATCTGAGCGCGAAGTTGAACCATTTCGCGCTGAAGGGCCTCGATTTGAGCGATGCTGCCCACCATGGTCTTGGCTTTTTCAAGGCGCTCTTCGTCCGCTTGAAGCTTTGATTCTTGGGCGCGAAGACTTGACTCCGTCTCGACTACCTTAGCGTCGAGATCAATTTTCTCGGTCTCGAGAGCCTCAGTCTCATCATTGAGCGTCTGGATCGAACTTTCAAGTTGGGCGATCTCAGCATTGGTTGCCTCCAACGATGCGAGGCGATCTTCCAGAGTCTTCTGCGTCGATGCCAATTCAACATCCTTCGCCCTCTTCTCATTCATGTTTTCCCAACTCAGATAACCTGAACCGGCTAAAACAACGGCTGAGACAACAAGCAATACCTTCCACATGACAATAAATTCTTCGTATTTCGGGAGATGAAAAAGGCCCCGAAGCGACGCAAGTTAACGATCAGGACCCCTAAAAACAACTCCAAAGTTTTTTAAGTTCGATACTTTTAAAAAAAAATTACCGCAAAACAAGCAGTAACTTGGAAGAATTTTGCACTATTCTGCCCGTCATGTTCTCCCTCATCCAAGATCATTACGAATATTTTGGTATTTTTGAATGGCTTTCCGATAAGGCGAGCCAAGAGGTGGTAGCGACGCCTCATCATTAAAATTATACCATTTTCCTTCGCGGTCTGCGGCAAATTTGCCTCGGATCGCAGATGGAAGTTCAAATACTTTTAGGGTCACCTTAAAACGAGTAATCGCATAATCGAAGCTCATTAACTCCTCCAAGTCTTCGGTCTCAGAAGAGGGGATTTCCGGTAATTTCCAAAGTCCGTTCCTCCTGCGGCCTGATTCTCTTTCCAGAAAAACCCTACCCTCATGCGTCAAAATGATGACCGACTCGCTTTTTTTCGTGATCGCTACTTTTGCCTTTTTTAAAGGTAATGCCCCGAGTCCCTCACTACCTTTACTTAGACACCATATGGCAACAGGGCATTCTCCACAATCCGGCACTCCCTTAGTGCAGACTTGCTGCCCTAACTCCATGATTGCCGAATTATAGCTTCGGACCCGTTCCCCAGGAGTCATTCTCGCTGCGGAGTCCCATAAAAAGTTTTGTCCGAAAGCGGTATCGACTGGTTTCCTATAGTCAAAAAGCCTCGAGAGCACTCTTGCCACATTCCCATCAACAATTGGTGCCTGAACACCAAAGGCAAAGCTAGCCACTGCTCCCGCGGTGTATCGGCCAACACCGGGAAGTCTTTCAAGGCTTTCTGTATCCCGCGGGCAAACCCCTCCATAGTCATCACAAATCCGAATCGCGGTCTTTTGAAGATTTCTTGCACGATTGTAGTAGCCAAGGCCCTCCCAGGCTTTGAGGATATCTTCCTCTTTCGCCTGCGCAAGAGCCTCCCAATTGCCAAACTGAGCCATCCAACGCCCGTAATAACCTCTCCCCAACACTGTAGCGATTTGCGTCTGCTGAAGCATCAATTCTGACACGAGAATCGCATAAGGATCACTCGTCTGCCTCCAAGGATAGTCCTTGCCGCTCTTATCAAACCAGTCGCAAAGGGTCGACTGAAACCGAAATAGGATGTCTTCCTTGGAAAAAACTGCTTCGTAACCCGCTGCCATAGTCGCAATCTAATCAAGACTTGTGTATACTCGCCCGGTGCGCCGCTGATCTTAGCAAATAACCACCCTTATTGAACAAATCTATTACGATCGGCACGATTCCGGCTACACCTAAATTTTGACTGAGTATTAAACAACCCGTCTTCTTTATCCATCTCCGGCACGTCTGTCACTGAAACTGACATGATTAAGTGCTGGTGGAATAGCGAAAGTTTTTATATAATTCTTTTAGCCATTGGAGATTACAAACAATCACACCCCCAACCCATCATTATGGCGACAATCACTAAACGCGATCTCGTAATCCGCATCAGTAACGAAACAGGCCTCACCCAGCAGGAAGTTTTTAACGTTGTTCAGACGTTTATAGATGAGGTCACAAACAGCCTCGCATCAAATGACGATGTCGTGCTGCGCAACTTCGGAGCGTTTCAGGTCACAAAGACCAAGCCCAAAATCGGACGAAATCCCAACAAGCCAGATGCTGCTGTTCCTATTCCTGCCCGTGCTGTAGTTAAATTCAAGCCGGGTAAAGAGCTTAAGGAAAAGGTAGCCAAAGTCCTCCCAGAGCTTGAAACGGCCAATTAAAATCTAATAGGAGCGCTCGGAGTCGTTGGGTTTGCTGTCGGTCGGGAGCGGGGAGAGTTGTGTCTCTAACTCGCCCCTTGCCTTTGGCCAAGCAACTATCGCCTCAATAATCATCCAGATTTCGAGACCCATCGTGGCAAGGCCGAAGATGGAAAGTGTCCAGTTGCCGGTCTCAATGCTCCGTGCCAGATACCCGTTCTCACCGAACAAATTCAGGCTCATCGCAACTGCCGGGAGAAACAGCATAAATATCATCGGCACCACCACGAACCAGACAGGTAGTCCACGACGCCACATCCAAAAGGCGATCACCATAAAGGCTAATCCCCCCAGAAGTTGGTTGGTAGCACCGAACAAGGGCCAGAGAATTAGACCACCTTTACCCGCAGTGTCCCATTGCCACGGCTCTCCTACCGAAACGGGCAATGCGGCAATAATGCCTGCTAGCGATACAGCAAAGATGGTTGCGACATGTTTATTGGTGAGCGCTTTGACTTTAATGCTCGCCGCGAGCTCCTGTGTCACATAACGCTGCAGTCGGCAGGCCGTGTCGAGCGTCGTTGCAGCAAAACTAGCCACAAAAACACCCATCAAGGCAACAGCGAAGGCCGGACTGATACCAAGAGCTTTTAGAAGGTTGGCGCTTCCCTCAACAAACGCTCCTACCTTGGCTGCAAGCCCCTGAGCCGACCCCCAGCTTCCGTAACGAGTATTGTAGGCTTCGTTACCGAAAAGCAGGCCAGATTCGCCGATTACCCCGAGACCGATCCCGGCCACGCAAGCGAGAATCACCAACACGGCGAGAAATCCCTCGGTCAACATCGAGCCATATCCGACAAAGCGGGCATCGGTCTCGCACTCGATTTGTTTTGACGATGTTCCGCTCGAAACGAGACAGTGGAATCCCGAAATAGCGCCACAAGCGATGGTAACGAAAAGAAAAGGGAAAATAGACGGAGCCCCCTCGGGAGCGGGCCGGAAGGCAGGGGCCACGATCTCGAGCGGCTGACGGACCATCTCTTCCCCAACTGCTATTGGAGCTCCGCCAACTAAACCTGCAACAACAAGGCCGATCAAAACTAACGCCAGCACGCTAAGGAGTTGCAGACTGTTGATAAAGTCTCGCGGTTGCAACAGGGCCCAGACCGGCAGCACCGAAGCGATGTAGCTGTAGACTAGCAGAAAAGCAACCCAATGCATCGTAGGCCAAGAAGCAAGATAAGCGTTAATCTGCCCGAGGAATCCGACGTTGCCGAAATAGACCGTCAAATACATTAGGGCGAGGCCTACGAGCGATGGAATCAGCAGGTTGATACCTCTGCGATGCAAGTAAACACCGATAAGCACGGCTAGCGGAATCTGGAAAAGGCAAGGAAAGATCGAGGCTGCGTATTGCTTGAAAACCGCGGCGATCACCAAACCGAAAATTGCAAGAACAATGGTAAGGGCGAGGAATAGAATCGAAAGAAACAAGATTCGTGCCCGCGGAGCAAGGACTCTACCAGCAATGTCGCCCACCGTTTGCCCGCGGTTCCTCATACTAACTACCAGAGAACCAAAATCATGCACTGCCCCTATGAAAATCGAACCGAATAAAACCCAGAGGAGCGCCGGAACCCATCCCCAGATCACCGCCAGCGCAGGACCGACAATTGGTCCAGTTCCAGCGATCGAAGTAAAGTGATGCCCAAAAATAATCGATTTCTTCGTGGGGACATAATCTTTGTCGTCATTCAGTGCAACGCTTGGCACAGGAGCCTCCGGATCCAGTTTGAAAATCTTGCGACCAAGCCATTTCCCGTAGGTATTGTAGGCGATCAGATAGAGAGCAAAAGATCCGAGGGCGATAACTAGGGTTTCCATGGAATGATCCAGAAGATTGCAGATTTTCTTTTCGGAATTATCAGAAGCGGCGATGCTGGACCTTTAAACTTGGAATTTCAACGCAGAACTTGAATGGAAATTCACCTTTGGCAGCAAATCTTCACGGTCGCGATAGTGATCGCGGTGTTTATCGTGCTAGTCAAAGAGTGGATCACCCCGGACTTAGCGGCGATGGGAGCGTTTGTTCTCCTCGTCCTTATCGGAGTGCTCTCGCCACCGGAAGCTCTTAATGTCTTCGGAAGCTCTGCCCCGATCACAGTGGCTTCCATGTTCGTTATGAGTGCCGTCCTTGAAAGGACTGGTCTCATTGAGCTTCTCGCTGGTCGCTTTGAAACCCTCGCCGGAAATAATCCTGTTCGGGTTATGCTTGTTCTCCTGTTGCTGGTGGCATTCTTGTCAGCCTTCGTCAACAACACTCCGATTGTCGTGGTTTTCCTCCCCATTGTTCTTGCTCACTGCCGGAAGTTTGACCTTAAGGCCTCACGATTTCTTATTCCCCTTTCCTACGCCGCAATCGTCGGTGGCACCTGCACTATCATAGGCACCTCAACCAACCTGATTGCTTCAGGCATCGCAGCAGATTCAGGCATGGAACCATTCGGTATGTTTGAGGTTGGTAAGCTTGGTATCCTCTTTGTCATTGCCACTATCGTTTACATTATCCTCGGCGGTTGGCGCTTCATCCCTGACCGCATTACTCTTTCCACTCTGTTCGATGGCGAAGCATCCCACGAATTCCTCACTCAGGTCTACGTAAATAAGGATTCGCCCCTAATCGGCAAACTCTTTCCTGAGACCCCGCTTGCTAAAAGACGCAACCTTCGAGTCATCGAAGTCGTTCGTGAGGGCCGACCTCTACACGTTCCTCTTGATGAGCTAACTCTCGAGTCCGGCGACCAAATCACGATGAAGACAAGGGCGGCTGGGGTCGCAGAATTGGCTGAAACCAGCGGACTTGATTTACTTCCCGATGGTGACCTCGGTCTTGATCACGTCCGCACTGAATCAGCAGTTCTCATGGAAGGTATCGTCGGTCCAGATTCCCGACTCGCCGGTCACAGCTTAAAAGAGCTCAATTTCCGCCAACGCTTTGGGGTAGTTATTTTAGCGATACATCGCCGCGGGGAAAATCTCCGCGATCGCTTTGAGGAGGTAAAGCTAGCCTTTGGCGACACACTGCTGGTGGAGGGCCCAGTGGACCGGATGTCCGAGCTATTCAACGAAAAGGACTTCGTTAACCTCAGTAAACCAAAGGAACGCCCAGTCCGCTACAGTAAGGCTCCAATAGCCGTCTTCGCCCTGTTGACCTTCATGATCGGAGGAGCTGTCCTACCTGGCTACATCCCGATTTTTGCGCTGTTTGCCGCTATTTTGACCCTAATTACGCGGTGTATTGACCCCGAAGAGGCCTACGAAGCGGTTGAGTGGAAGGTCATTTTCATGATTTTTGGTATGCTTGGACTTGGCATGGGACTGGAGCGTACTGGTCTCGCAAGGATTATGGCTGAGCAGGCCGCAGACTGGTTTGCTGATCTTGGCCCATACGCTGTCCTCGCCGCTCTCTACCTGCTCTCCGCAGTGCTGACAGAACTCATTAGCAACAATGCGGTAGCAGCTCTCCTGACCCCTATTGCGATTGGGATTGCAGCTGAATTGGGCTTGGACCCTCGCCCATTTGTCGTCGCGGTCATGTTTGCCTCATCAGCCAGCTTCGTTACCCCGATCGGTTACCAGACCAACACCTACGTTTACGGGGCAGGCGGCTATAAATTTACTGACTTCAGCCGCATTGGGCTCCCACTCGCTATAGCCCTATGGGCGATGGCCAGTTACCTGATTCCCATGCTTTGGCCATTTCAGTCCATGTAATAAAAATAGGCCTTTTTCCTTGCGACAAAAAGCCTTGTGCCTTACAGATTCCGCCCTCCAAGCGGTCCGACACCTGGTCGAATCGTTCCTCAAGTCCGGAATAAATCCCATCTTACACCAGCTACGGTCATGGCAAAGAAAGCACCTAAGAAGAAGGTTCCAGCTAAAAAGGCTCCAGTCAGGAAAGCTGCGAAGAAAAAGGCTCCTGCCAAGAAG
>DCQY01000095.1 GCA_002323995.1 Akkermansiaceae bacterium UBA1506
TGGTTCGATCGCTCTGGCCGGGCATTCTATTCACCAGGGCACCTTTTCCGAAAGATTGGGTATGGTAAAACCACTTTACTTAAATCGCGCAGTCACAAAAAGCTAAGAAAGTTGGCTAATTTCTTGGTGGAAGGAACTTAAGTTGTGGAGAGTCTATAATCCGATGTTCGATCAAGTTCCAGATTCATCCCGATATGAAGAGTTTGTCTCGCTCTATGTGCGACACGAACCGGCGGTGTTTTCCTTTGTGCTTTCCATGGTGCGAAACACAGCCGACGCCGAAGATGTGGTGCAGCGGGCCAGTATCACGATGTGGCGCTGCTTCGATCAGTATGAGTCGGGAACCAACTTTCGGAACTGGGCTTTTCAGGTCGCTAAAAACATGGCGCTGAATCATCTGACCAAACAGCGGCGAGACCGGCATGTCTTCGGTGAGAAGTTAATCGAGTTGCTAGCCGTGCAGGCTGAGGAAGAGGCGGATCATCTCGACGCGCGCCGTCGGGCGCTTGATTCCTGCCTGGAGAAGTTGCCGGAAGAAGAACATGTGATGGTGGCAGGGTGTTATGCGGAGGGTTCCTCGATTCGCTCCTTCGCGGAAGAGGCTGGCGAGAGCGCCAACAAGATTTACAAGCGGCTGAATCGGGTGCGGCGTCAACTACATCGTTGTATCGAGCGCCAACTAGGGTTGGAGGAGGCAATAGGATGAAAGATCACGAACTGCAGGACTGGATTGATGGTTCTTTCAACGGCGTAGCGACGGACGCTGAATTGGAGTTGTTAGAGGAGCGGTTGCTCCATGACGAAGTAGCCCGGAAGCATTATCTCAATGAGGCCAATCTTCATGCGTCGCTGAGGCGTCGGTTCTCCGCCGGGGAGGCGCGACTGTCCCTCCTTCTGGATCCACCGAATGTGGGTCGTCTCTCTTTCTCCCGACGCAAAGTCGTCGTTGGCCTAGCTGTTGCTGCCAGTGTTGCTCTGATCGCAAGTTTCTTTGACCGCTACGTGGCCAAGTCTCCGCCTACTGCTGTGATCGCTCATGTGATCGGGGCTTATGACGAGGATGGGGCGACCTATGAGGCTGGTGATACAGTGAGCCCGGGGGTATTTAAAATTTCGCGGGGAGTCGCGAGACTCGACTTTTCTAGCGGTGCGAGAGTATCCGTTGAGGGTCCGGCTCAGGTCGAAGTGATCGATGAGATGAAGGTAATATTGAACCAAGGTGTGGTCACCGCGACAATTCCTGAACCTGCGGTTGGCTTTATTATTGATACACCGACGGCTCACGTCGTTGATCTTGGAACTTCATTTGGAGTTTCGGTGGATACGGCCGGACTAACGGATGTTTATGTGTTTGACGGCGAAGTTGAAGTCAGCTCCCGTGACGGCCGGAAAGCCGGAGCGGTCGGAAAGCTCTTGCGGGAGGGGGAGGCTGTTCGAACGGACGGTAAATCGACCCCGATCGATACGCTCGCCTACGACGTCTCTCCGTTCGAGGCAACGTGGCCGGTCAATTCTGGTGTCCTGCAAACGACTGGTTCGATGCGCTTTGTGACTCCGGGACCAAATTTTCATCCGGGCAATTACGTGGACAACAAACATATCGTGGTGTTTCCGGAACGGCGCGGATTTATTCCAGCTGAACCGACTCACGTCGACATGGTCGACCCAGGACGATATGAGAGGCGCCGGAACGAAGAGTTGCCCGTATTGCTGCCCGAGCAGCGACTGACGAGTTACCTGCTGCAGTTGAATGCTTTTCCCGAGGGTGAGAAACCTAACCGGCGTCGAAGTGTTCGGGGACAAATCACCTTTGCAAAGCCCATTGTCGGAGTCGTCATGGCCAATCGGTTATTAAAAAAATCAGAAGAAGTTTTCGGGATTCCCGGTGTGGAATACCCGGGCGCTCGAATGATCGAACCTCGACCTGAGGGCGATCAAGGCAGGGGCTTCGACTCGGTAATTCTTGCGGCAGATCGGCGGACGCTCTTAATCGAACTCCAAGAAAATCCCGGGAACCTCGATCAGTTCCGCGTTCTTGTTGAAGCTGAATAATCAACCTATGACACGTCACCCCCGTTTTCGTTCATCCTTCACCCTAATTGGGCTCCGGATTCAACCTTGTTCGATTCTGCTAGTTCTCACTTGTTTCCTAGTCGCGTCTTTCTGGGCGAAAGCAGAGTCGGTTTCAAAGCCAAACATCATCGTGATTCTAGCGGATGATCTGGGCTATTCGGATCTCGGTTGCTATGGAAGCGAGATCGAAACGCCGCGTCTCGATGACCTTGCGGAGAACGGACTTCGCTTCACCCAGATGTACAACGCAGCGCGCTGCTGCCCGTCACGCGCCAGCCTTCTCACCGGTCTTTACCAGCACCAGGCGGGAGTCGGTTTCATGGTCTATGCCGACTGGGGGGAGGGGTATGAAGGTTCGCTCAACGAGAACGGAGTCACTCTGGGGGAGGCGTTGAAGGAGGCAGGCTACACGACCTTCACGAGCGGCAAGTGGCATGCCGCGGCGCACCGGGATCCTCCGGCACATTCACTTCCCGAGAATCGTGGCTTTGACCGCTCAACGGTTGTCCGAACCCACATCGACAGCTATTGGAAGGTGCTCAAAAATTGCGACATCTATCAGGATGGAAAGCTTTTAATCCCCGGAGACAACGACAACACGACGCTGAAGAATCCCTACCAACCGGGAAAGGACTTCTACACAACGGAGTACTTCACCGACGTGGCCCTCGAATATATTGAAGATGCTCTGACGGATGGTGATAAGCCGTTCTTCCTCTATCTCACTTACAACGCCCCCCATTTTCCTCTAGAGGCGCCAGATGAAACGATTGCGAAGTATGAGGCCTTACTCGATAATCCTGAGTGGCTTGCTGAGTTCGGCGAAGGTTGGGATGAGATGCGGCAGAAGAAACTCGCTCGGCAGAAGGCTGAAGGGGTGGTTCCGAAGGGGCAGCGTCTGCCGGATGTTCACTATTTTAACAATGTGCGCATCATGCCTGGAATGCAGACGGGTACGGATCGAAATCCGCTACCGGAGTGGAAAGATCTGTCCGAAGAGGTCAAGAAAGAGGCCCGGTTTCGCCGGGCGATCTACAACGCGCAGATCGACAACATGGACGAGAACATCGGACGCGTCGTCGATAAGTTGAAGGAAGGGGGAGTCTACGAGAACACCTTAATTCTCTTCGTCTCGGATAATGGATGCTCCGGTGAGATGGGAGTTTTCGGGACTCACTTTGCGGGCGGCAAATACGATTACGCCCATGGCGAATGGGACGATGGTGAGTTTATCCGAAGAGGTGAACAGGAAGAGGGGGGTTGGTCGCGTAAGGACAAACTCGGCGGTGTGGGATACATGAGGGCGAATTACGAGCAATGGAAGAAGTTCAGCGGTTGGGCGACCTCTCAGGGGCAGGGCTGGGCTTCGTATTCGAATTCTCCCTTTCGCAAGTTCAAGAAATTCGCGCACGAGGGTGGCATCGCTTCTCCGTTGATCGTGCACTGGCCAAAGGGATTCGAAGCCAGAGGCGAAGTTTCGAGTCAGCCATACTTCCACTTTGTCGACATTATGCCCACCTTGTTGGATGTAGCCGGAGCCGACTACCCTGCCAACTTCGGAGGCAAGGAGCGCCTTCCCCTCGAGGGAGTCAGCATGCTGCCGTATCTTAAGGAACCGGAGCGGGAAATGGAGGATCGACCCATCTTCTGGCAACACGAAACTCATGCCGCGGTTCGTCAGGGTGAATGGAAGCTGGTCACTGAAAACGATCGCAGTGAGCCGATTGCCTGGGAACTCTACGACCTCACCAACGATCGCAGCGAGACCCAGAACCTCTCCGAATTGCATCCGGAGATCGTCGCCGAATTGTCTGCCGAGTGGGGGCGTTTTGCTGACCGGGCTAATGTTCGGCCCTTTCCCGAAACAAGAGAAGGTCCTCGTGTCGTTTCTTCGCTCCCTGGAGCCAATGCCACCGCTTTAATCGACGGGACCGAGCCGAGTTCCTCATCCGACTACCGAGTGCCTCGTCTCAGCTTTCATCCGAATCGAGGAACGACAGAATGGGTTCAGTTTGAATATGAGGAGCCGCAGACTTTCAAGAACGCGGGGGTCTACTGGTTCGATGAAGCTCAGGCGGCGGCTACGTTTCGCAACGAGCGGCAAGAAGTGCTCCCTAAATCATGGAGGGTCCTCTCATGGACAGGAGACGCGTGGAATGAGCTCGCCCTGAAAGAGGGTGGCGCCGGGGTCGAGCGGGATCAGTTCAACGAAGTCACTTTCACCGAGCCGGTCACCACCAAAAAGCTACGAATTGAGATTGAACTGCACGAGGAACTCTCTGGAGCTGTGCTCGCCTGCCGTTTCAATTCTGAAGCGCCAGAGTTGGTTGCGGCTTTCACGGATCCTGACAAAGAATTAAAGCGAGTCAAACAGGAGGCCAGAGAGACGCTGACCGCCGACGTCGAAGAGTTCAACGGATATTCCCATCTTAATGGCAATCGCGCCGAGTTCGACGGATGGCTCGAAAAACATAACAACGAGGAATTTCTCCAGCAGAACATCCCCAAGTTTCTCTGCTCAAGCGAAGATTATACGGAGGTCTTCAACTACCGCTGGTGGATGATCACCAAGCATCTCAAGGAGTGGAAAGAAGACGACAGAACGTATTATGTTTTCACTGAGTTTCCCGGATTTCCCGGCTGGTCTTCCAACAGTGGGGCCATTCCTGCCCCAGCAGGTCATCAGTTTTATGATCTCCGTTGGATGCGGGATCCAAAGTATCTCCAGTCCTACGCCGAATACTGGCTCGCGGGACCGCCCTCGCGCAAGATGCAGCCCCAGAACAATACGTGGCTAGCGACTCTGACCCGGCCGCAAAGTCATCATTATACCAGCTGGATGGTGGATGGCTCGGAGGCGATGCTCAAGGTTCATCCCAACCCTCTTTGGCGAGATCGGCTTCTGCCAGCGATGGAGCGCCACCAAGAAATCTGGGACCTGATTTTCCAGGTCAAGGCTCCTGGAACCAAGACCGACGGTCTCTACAAGTGCCTCGACATGTATGACGCCAATGAGTTCACCATCTCTACGACCCTGGGCCTGATCGCGTCACGTGGTGCCTTTTCAGAATACACGGCAGAGATTAACGAGGAAGAGCCCTATAAAGGACAGGAGCGCTGGCGTCGCTACTTTACCGATGGTA
Organism: Akkermansiaceae bacterium UBA1506; assembly: GCA_002323995.1. Classification (GTDB taxonomy): domain Bacteria; phylum Verrucomicrobiota; class Verrucomicrobiia; order Verrucomicrobiales; family DEV007; genus Arctic95D-9. Next base: position 5,217 of record DCQY01000095.1, read on the forward strand.
AGGGCTGGCAGGCGGCTTTCGACGAAGGGTTGCGGAATGATCCACTGATCTATCCTCAGCCCTTCGACCTTCAAAATTACACGGCGACGGCTCAGCCATTCGGCGGCAACCATGACTGGTTCATCGATCGGGATGGAGAGCGAAGAGCGAAAAGTCAGAAGAGCTACCCCAACTGCTTCACGGTTCGTCCGTCGTTGAACTGCTACATGTATGGGAACTATGCCTCGCTAGGCAATCTCTACGCGTTGCAGGGTGATGACGGGAAGGCGAGGAAATACGCCAAGCGAGCTACAGAGCTCCAGACGCAAATCATTGGTGCGATGTGGCACACCCCAACCAACGAGGATAAGCAGTTGTTCTACGAGAAGCGAGGTAGTATTGATGATCCCTTCTTTTATACCCGCCTCGCCGGAGACAACTTGCACACCGGGGGTGTTGTCGATCAGCTAAGTATTATTCGTGAGACGGTTGGCTACACGCCTTGGTATTTCAATCTGCTTCCAATCGGGGACGAGCAGTTCGACGTCGCCTGGAAACAGTTCGATGACGAAATGGGATTCAAGCAACCCTTCGGCATGTCGACCGCAGAATACCGCCACGATTTCTTCAACGAGATGTCCTACGGGTGGAACGGGCGCGGATGGCCATTCCAGAACTCGGTCGTCTACAAGGCCTTCGCCAACTACCTGAGGAATTATAAGTCAATTCGCGGCGAGATCAGTGACGACGATCGCCAACTGCTCTACGATCACATGACGCAATACGTCGAGCTTCACGGCCGTCGCCGCTCCATCGGTGAGTGGTATCTCCCGCGTTCGGGTGGCTACCGAATGCCCGGTGGTGGCGATGTGGACCAGAGCCGTTCGGCCATGGGTAAAAGCTTTGGAGATGTGCAGGACTATTTTCATTCCACTTTTCCCGACATGCTGATCGAGGATCTCATCGGGTTTCTGCCCAGCCATGAAAAGCGGTTTACGGTTCATCCCCTTGTCCCGGAAGATGCGTGGGATTTCTTTTACCTCGGAGACCTGCGCTATCATCATCATGATGTCGAGATTCTGTGGAAGCGGGACTGGGACAGCGAGCAAGCCGGAGATCAGGGGAAGCTTTATGTCTGGGTGGATGGCGAGCGGGTTGCTGAGAGTGAGGATATCACCGTAGCCCTTGAGGTAAGTCTACCTTGATTGATCGCCGCTTCCAAATTTTTAAGCGAACCAATTACTACAACTCGAATCAGTTTGATTATACTATCGCGATTTCTGCCCTTGAAATGATGAAGACAGCCGGCCTAAAATTTTTCTATTTTCTCGGCGTCACTCTCTTGCTACTGGGTGTCGAAGCGGCCGGTTTTGATCCGCGTCCGGCAGCCGAGAAGGTGGACTCCTTTCTCAATGCCCATCTCGAAGCGGAAGGGCTCACCCCGAATCCCACCATCAGTGACGACCAGTTTCTGCGTCGAACCTACCTTGCGATCATCGGGCGTGTTCCGACGATCGAGGAAGCGGACGCGTTTCTGGAATCCGCGTCGTCCGCCAAGCATTCCAAGCTCATTCAGCAACTCCTGGCGAACGATGCCGGTTACACCGCCCATCACTACCAGTTCTGGGCCGACCTTCTTCGCGTCGAAGGCAATGTGCACTGGGCGATCGAGTATCGGGAGTGGGTCAAGAAGCAGATCGCCGCGAACACCCCGTATGACGACATGGTCAGGAACCTGGTGACCGGTCATGGACTCGTCTTCGATAATCCTGCCGCCGGCTATTACATCCGGGACACGGGCATGCCGCTCGATAACATGTCGAACACGGTCCGCATTTTTCTCGGTACGCGCCTGGAGTGCGCTCAGTGTCACGATCATCCCTTCGATAAGTGGACGCAGATGGACTACTACCGCATGGCGGCGTTCACCTACGGGTATGATCATCGGGGAGGTAATCCGCACCGTTCAGGCATCCACGGGGCCTTGAAAGAAGAGGAGAGGGCGGCCTACTTCGATGCCGTTGAGATTGAAGACTTTCCCCTTCTTAACGACGAGGACAAGGTCGAGCAGTTCCTCAGCAAGCCTTCCACCGAGAAATTCTTGGGACAGCGCAACCTGACCGAAGCGCAGTTTCGCAAGATCGCGATGCGTGGAATCGCAGCGTTGAAGGAAACGGAGGCGAGGAATGAACCGGTCTACGGTTCAATCGGAAGACTCTATAATAAGACGACCTATCTTCAGGTCCGACACCTCAAGGATACAGATCTGGAATTGCCACATGACTACCAATACAGTGACGCGAGGCCGCACGATCGGGTGGAACCGCAGACAATGTTTGGAGCAGAAGTGCCCGCCACCGACGATCCAGCTACCCGCAAGCAGGCCTACGCTGACTGGCTCACGTCACCGGACAATCCGCGTTTTACCCGTGTCATCGCCAACCGCCTCTGGAAGCGAACCTTCGGGCACGGGATTTTTGAGCCAGTTGATGATCTGACCGATCACACCACGATCAGTCAGCCGGATTTGCTGGCCTATCTCGAAGAGTTGATGCTCGAACTCGACTATGATGTACGAGCATTTCAGAACGTGCTCTTTCACACGGATCTCTTTCGTCGTGAAATGCATCGTGAGGAGCACTATCCCGGTATGCCGTTCCACTTCGCAGGGCCCCTCATGCAGCGGATGAGTGCGGAACAAATCTGGGATTCGATCGCTGCCCTGGTGATTCCCGAAATCGACAATCATGGCCCCCATCGAGAGAAAACTATGAACCGTATGGTTGAGAAGCGAGCGACCTATCACAGCCTCAACGGCTATCCGCTGGATGAAGTGCTTCCCCGGATGAAACAGGTGGGAGAGATGCGGCATGAGCTGTATCGCCAACAGGCAAGTTACGAAAAAAGAATCACCGAAGCCTATGCCAACGGAGACAATGCCAAGGGCAAAAAGCTGACCGATGAACTGAAGACGATCTCCCGCGAGTTTGATCAGAAAAGCCAGGCGATCGTTCTGGTGGATCTCAAGGGTAAAAGAGCAGCCGACGCGGCCATGATGATGGGCATGTCCCCCGGAGAAGTTGAGGAATCCGGAAACTCCTTTGTAAAAGGAGTACCCAGAGCGATGCCTGAAGGATTGAAGGATGATGAGCGCATTCGATGGAAGGAAGAGGAACAGGAAAGCTTGAGGCATTTCAACGACACGGCCCGAGAAATGGCAAGAGCAGTCGAGCTCGATTCCCCTGCGAGGCGCGGGCATTTTCTGCGGGATTTTGGGCAGTCGGATCGTGATGTGATTGAGAACGCGGTATCGAATGCTTCTGTTCCACAGGCGCTCTACCTACTCAACAGTCCGTTGGCTGTCGCGATATCCAATTCTAATTCTGTGCTCGGTGCACAATTGGAACAAGCTACGGATCCAGCAGTGAAGATTGAAACGATCTACCGCGCCATGCTCACACGCAAACCAACTGAGCGCGAAGTTGCTCGCATCCTGACCGACTACGAAACTTTTGGAGAAGAAGTGATCGAAGATCTTGTCTGGGCTTTGCTAAACTCCCGCCAGTTTCTCTTCATTCAATAATTTAAACCTGCCATAACCATGAATATGACTGATTTCAATCGTCGTCGTTTCCTTCAACTTGCAGCAGGAAGTTTCCTTGGGGTGCAAACGAATTCCTTGTTCGCAGCCGCAGGCGAGAAGAGCTCGCTTCCGCTTCGAGAGAAGCCAGCTAAGCAGTTGATCTATCTCTACATGGCAGGAGGTATGAGCCATATTGACACCTTCGATCTAAAAACAGGCCATGAAAACCAGGGTTCGACCCGGGCAATTAACACCAACCTCGATGGTCTCCAGGTGACCAGTCATCTACCAAATCTTGCTAAGCAAGCCGACAAGCTCTGCGTTGTTAATTCACTGACTTCGACGGCTGGTGATCACGAAAAGGGTAACTACTTCATGCATACCAGCTACGAGCAGCGGGCCACGATCCGCCACCCTGGGTTGGGCGCGTGGAACCAAAAGATGAATGGGAGACTCAATCCGACTATGCCGGGTTCAGTCTTCATCGGGAAAGAAAGCCGCTTCCATGGTAGCGGAGGCTTCTTTGAGCCTGAGTTTGAGCCGCTCGCTATTTCGGAACCCAAGTCGGGACTGAAGCATTCGCGTTCTTTCGTGCACGATGACCGGTTGGCGCGTCGCCTCAATTTGGCCAATGATCTCGATGCTGAATTTCTCGAGCGCTATCATACCAAGCCGATTCGAGCCTATGGCGAGATGTATGACGATGCGGTTCGCCTCATGGAGAGTCCTGATCTGACAGCGTTCAACATCAACAAGGAAGATGACAAAACACGAGCGCGCTACGGTGAGGATCCCTTTGGCCAGGGCTGCCTACTCGCGCGGCGCCTTATTGAAAGTGACGTGCGCACGGTGGAGGTCAGCTTCACTGGTTGGGATACCCACTCGAACAATTTTACGTCGATGCCGTTGCTATGCCAGACGATGGATAAGGCGGTGGCAGCCTTGCTCGAAGATCTTGAGGCGATCGGTAAGCTAGACGATACTGTGGTGGTTTTGACGACTGAGTTTGGTCGAACACCGATCGTGAATCGCAACATCGGTCGTGACCACTATCCTCAGGCTTTCACCAGTGTGCTCGCGGGTGGAGGGTTCAAAGGTGGTAGCGTCTATGGTAAGACGTCCGAGGGCGCCGAAGAGGTGGTGGAGAATCCGGTAACGATTCCTGACTTCAACGCCACGATTGCTTATGCACTTGGAATTCCGATCGACCAGATCCTTTTCAGTCCGAGTAAGCGCCCCTTCACCGTGGCTCACAAGGGACAGCCCGTATTGGACCTGTTTGCCTGATTCGGATTCATTCCTAGTTGGAAGGCTGGCGGTGACGGCCAACTCGAATAACCGACGTTCAGATATCATAACGAGACTTGAGTGACGAAGCCGAAGAGGGCGAAAAGATTCACCGCTTGGACGAGCGCCTCTGTGAGGACGTGCGCAAGATACATTTTTTGATTCTATCGGAATAGGGAGTCTAATGCAGTTTTCACTGGATGAATGCCCTGCGATCCATCAGAATTTCTGAATGGGTGCTTTCTATAAATGCATTTTAACATTTGGATTTGTGTTACTGGTTAGCCTCCCGGGAGCGCAGGCTATTGAGAGCTTCCGCGAGTGGAAAACGGCTGACGGCACCAAAACTTTGCAGGCTGAGTATTTAAGCTCCCGTAACGGTGATGTCACGATCCGGCGCAAGCAGGATGGTAAAACCTTCACCATCAGTCTTGACGTTCTCTCAGCGGAGGATCGCGAATGGGTGCAGACAAAGGAAAAGGAAATTGCGGCAGGTGGTCCTCGCGAAGCGGGTGAGAAATTTGCCGATTTAATCTCGGGTGAATGGGAGCGCACGGAAGGGCATGGTCTGAAATACCGGTTATACGGTGATCGTAAGCTGCGGAGAACCGAAGGGGGTGGCTACCCACTGGTGGTCTACCTGCATGGCAGAAACATGGATGTGATGACAGATGACGTCCCCTGGTTGGCAAGGGAATTTTCAAGCGATTCGAACTACCGGGAGCGGCCCTGCTTTATTATTGCTCCGCAGAATCCAGATCAAATGGGATGGAACGGAGAGAAGGCTGATGGCGTTATTGCGATTGTTAGGGAACTCATCGATGAGCTTCCCGTCGACGAGAAACGCATCTACCTGAACGGTTATTCGATGGGTGCCTTTGGAACATTTCGAATCATCGAAATGGAGCCAAAGTTGTTCGCGGCGGGAGTCCCTGTGGCGGGCGGCGGAAGCCCGAGGATGGCGTCGACAATCAAGGACGTCCCGTTTTGGGTGTTTCACGGGGCGAACGATCCAACCGTGAATGTGTCGTTAAGCAGAGATATTGTTGATGCGCTGAAAAATGAGGGCGTCGAGGTGAAATACACTGAATACCCAGAAGGAGACCATGGTATTGCTGGCCGGGTCTACGCCGACGAGGAAATGCATGAATGGCTCTTTGATCAGAGTCGCTGAGAGTTAGCGATTCGGTTCTGTCATC
>DCQY01000040.1 GCA_002323995.1 Akkermansiaceae bacterium UBA1506
GCCATCACCCCACAGAGGAAGTAGGGCCCAACCATTCTGCGCCTGCTCCATGACGATATGGCCAAGGTTGAGCTCTCCGTAAATCATGAGCAGCGGAACAATGGAGAGGCCGAGTGAGATTTCGTAGGAAATCATTTGGCTGGTCGAGCGAACGCTACCGAGAAACGGATACTTCGAGTTGGATGCCCAGCCGGCAAGGACAATCCCGTAGACGGTAAGTGAGGCGACGGCGAAGACGAAGAGGGGACCGACGTCAAGGTCAGCGATCACCATCTTTTCCCCGAATAGTTTGCTGCCAAACGGAATCACCGCGCAGGTCAGCAAGGATGGAATCATGGTGAGGGCGGGTGCTAGCCAATAGTAGCTTTTACGAACGTGATTCGGCGTGAAGTCCTCTTTAAGAAGAAATTTAATACCATCAGCAACGGGTTGCAGTAGGCCGGCAGGGCCGACACGGTTCGGGCCAACCCGGTCTTGAATCGCAGCGCTGACGCGTCGTTCCGCCCACACGGACATCGCTACCAATGGCAGTGTAACGAGAAACACGAAGACTACGATCTTGATACTAGCGGCTAGGATGATATACCAATCCATGTGATTATAAGTCAGCCTACGATGAGACCCTGAGCGATACGTTCTTTCTCGCGATCTAGCAGGGGAATCGTTATACCGGTTTCAATGAGGGGTAGTCCGAGGTCTCCTATCCTGCCCCAAGTGAGGCCAGAAAACTCAGAGATTTCTTCGGTGAGTTGTTTAAAAATATCGAGTGCTGAATAAATGCCGTTGCCGCCTCCTGTGGTCTGAATGATATCGCGCACGATTTCCCAAGGCTCAAGGGTTTGGCCTGGGCCATCAACGACTTTGTTGAGTCTCTGAAGGCGACCGGCCACATTGATCATCGTGCCGGACTTCTCCGCCCAGCATCCTCCGGGCAAAACCACATCAGCGAAGTCGGCAGTTGGGTTTGCAAGCGGGTAAGCGGTGAGGAAAAAGTCGAGTTTATCGAGAGTCTCACCGTCGAACCCTGCATCATCGACGAGGTTTTCCTGAAAAGATAAGAGCGCTTTGATACGGCCCTCTTTGATGCCTTTCTTAATGGCGTCGAGTTGCGATCCCGGATTGTCGAGTCCGAGAACCAGCTTCACCCCGTTGGTGTTGGGATTGCGATCAGCAGCGACCAGGTAATTATCGTTTTCTCCATTGCGGGGAACGGTATCGATGTGTCCGATATCGAGATGCCTGACGAGGCGATTGACCATCAGCAACTCCTCATTGGTCATGCGAGCAGAAGCGATCACAGCGATTTCACTTCCCTGAATTCCGGTGAGTTTGTCTGCGGTGGTCGCGAGAGCTTCTTGCCAGGTGGCGACCCGATGGTTATTCCCTTCTTTTACCATCGGATCGGTGAGGCGATCTTCGCCGTTGATCCAGTGAAAGTTGAGTCTGTGCGAGTCAGGCATCCAATCCGAGTTCACGTCGTTGTTTTGACGAGGCGTGATACGATAGATCTGCCCTTCTCGCTGGTAGACCGTGATGTTAGAGCCAGTCGCGCAGTTCACGTCGATCGTGTTAACCTCCTTCATGAACCAGACTCGCATCTGGAAACGAAAATCGTTGGAGGTCAGCGCGCCGACTGGACAAATATCCACTGTATTCAGGGAATAGTTGTTTGCCAGTTCCTTTCCTGGGTAGACTGCCAGAACCGTGTGGCTGCCACGGTCGGTGAAACCCAGAACTGGATCGTCGGCTATTTCATCAGTGAAACGAACGCATCGGCTACACATAATGCAGCGCTCGTCGTCAAGGCGGATGCGTGGTCCCACATCGACGTTTTTGGGCTTCTTCACTTTCTGTTCGCGGAAATGGGATTCACCCTGACCGTGTTCGACGCTAAATTCTTGAAGGGTGCACTCTCCCGCTTGGTCACAGATAGGACAATCGAGGGGGTGGTTGGCGAGGAGAAGCTCCATGACACCTTCGCGGCAGTCTTTGGTCAACTCGCTGTTGGTGCGAATGCCCATATTGGGAGCCACGGTGTTGGCGCAAGCGATGACCGGGCGGGGCATCCAGGAAATGGGAAGGTGCCCGTCCTCATCCGGCTCTGGATTATCCTCGCCGGGATGCGGTCGAGGAGGCATGCCCATTTCAACAAGGCACATTCGGCAGTTGCCTGGAGACGTCAACTTGGGGTGATAACAATAGTGGGGAACTTCGACGCTAGCCTGGCGGCAGGCTTCGATCATACGGGTCCCTTTGGGGAACTGGTGCCATTCCCCATCAATCTGGACATCTACAAGATCAGGTTTTTCGTCGCTCATTTCAGATTCGCAGCGGCGGTCAAAGCTTCAGCGTTAACAAAGGCGTCTTCCAACTCGGGGTTGGTGTCCGCAATGAGCTCATCGCGGAATTTTTCAACGAAGCTTTCGGTCGGCCAGGAAGCGGCTTCCCCAAAAGCACAAATAGTTCGACCGTCGATGTTGCGAGCCACAGCATCAAGTTGATCGATGTCTGAGGGTGCCGCCTTGCCAGCGACGACGCGATCAGTAATTTTTTTCATCCAGAGTGAGCCTTCCCGGCATGGTGTGCACTGACCGCAGGATTCGTGGGCATAGAAGTTATTGAGGTTATTGATGACCCAACTCATGGAGCGGCTGTCATCCATGATGATGACACCACCCGAACCAGCCATGGAACCGCAGGCAGCGAGGGTATCGAAATCCATCGGGATGTCCCAAATAGAAATCTCCTTGGCGTCATCGCCTTTGCCTATCTTGAAAGTTTCGTCAGCGCGAAGAACCTTAGCAGAAGAGCCACCCGGGATCACAGCTTTCAACTTGCGTCCCGGTTTAAGACCACCACACATGTTGTTGATCACTTCTCCAAGGGTAACTTTACCCACCTGGACTTCGAAGTAACCGGGTTTCTCAACATCACCGCTCACGCAGAGAATTCTCGTCCCGGTGTTGTTTGGGGTGCCCGTTTTTGACCAGTTTTCGCCGCCCATGCCGATGATATGTTTCACGTGGCATAGGGTTTCAACGTTGTTCACGATTGTGGGGCACAAGTAGAGGCCCATAGCTGCAGGGAAATAAGGTGGCTTAATCCGAGGATAGGGGCGTTTGCCCTCAAGAGATTCGATCAGACCTGTTTCTTCTCCGCAAATGTAGGCTCCCGCACCGCGGTGGACGTAAATCTCGAGGTCGAAACCCGTGCCGAGGATATCCTTGCCAAGAAAACCATTACGGTGTGCTTCAGCAATCGCCGTTTCGAGAATTTGGGCGCCTTCGGGAAATTCTTCGCGAATATAAATGTAGGCAAGTTTGGCGCCAACGGCGAAACAGGAAATCGCCATGCCTTCGATTAACTGGTGAGGATCCTGGTGGATGATGTATCGATCTTTGAAGGTTCCTGGCTCGGATTCGTCAGCGTTGCAAATGAGATAGACAGGCTTGTCGTTGTTGGGAGGAAGAAAGCTCCACTTGAGGCCTGCAGGAAAGCCGGCGCCACCACGTCCGCGAAGGCCGGCTGTTTTCACTTCGGAGGTAATATCTCCGGGCTCCATTTTGAAGGCTTTTTTCTGCTGCTCGTAGCCACCGTCTTTCAGGTAGGTCTCGATGGACGGGTCCCAGCCTTCGCGATCCACGTTTTTAAAAACCACGCGGGTTTCGTTGGCGTGGGGTTCTTTGCCGGCGATGTATTTGATTTGGCTCATGGATCACTTGTATTGGCTAAGGAGGGCGTCAACGTCGGTGACAGCTTCATGAAAATCGTCTTCGACCAGGCAAACCGGTCCGGTCCCGCAACTGGCGAGGCACTCTGCAAATTCAATGCTGAATTTACCGTCGCGGCTCACGGCAACTGGGTCGTGATGAGTCACTCCGGAGCGATCGATTTCTGCTTTCTTGCAGATGGATTCCATCAGTTCGTAGGATCCCGCCATGGCGCAGCTCAGTGTGCGGCATACGCGAATGTGATATTTGCCCGGAGCGGACTGGCGGAAACCTGGGTAGAATGTCACCACTTCGAGGACTTTAATTGGTTCAAGTTCCAGCTTGGTTGCTGCCCACTCAACGGACTCTTCACTAATGAAGCCGAAGTGATGCTGAAGGGCATGGAGGACGGGAAGAACAGCAGATCGCTTGCTCACCGGGTAATGGGTGATGCGATCATCGATTTCTTTTTCGAGTTCTGAGGGGACTTCGAGAGCCATGTTGCAGGGTTTGCCGTGAATCGCGTTTTGTGGTTTCAGTTTTAGCGGTCACATTCTCCCATAACGAAATCGAGCGAACCAAGAATAGCGACTGTATCGCTCATCATGGATCCCTTGAGTAGTTCAGGCAGGATACTAAGATTAATAAAAGAGGGACTCCTGATCTTGAGGCGGTAGGGGACTCCCCCACCTTTGGAATGGATGTAAAAACCAAGTTCTCCCTTCGGGTTTTCTGCTCCGAAGTAGACCTCACCCTCCGGAGCATCAATCCCCTCAGTGACAAGAATAAAATGGTGGATCAGTTCCTCCATGCTCATGAGAACCCGGTCCTTCTGTGGGAGCATGTCTTTGGTGTTTACCACGTTGACTGGGCCATCCGGCATGTCGGCAATGCACTGGCGTATGATACGAACACTTTGGCGCATCTCTTCCATCCGGATCAAATAACGGTCGAAGCAGTCACCCACTGAGCCGATTGGGATATCGAAGTCGAAGCGCTCGTAGTCCAGATAGGGGTTGGCCTTGCGGAGGTCATGTTCAATTCCAGAGCCGCGAAGATTTGGGCCACTGAGCCCCCAGTCAATCGCGTCCTTCTTGCTGATGACCCCGACATCGCGTGTTCTGTCGAGAAAGATTTTATTACGTGTCAGCAGTGTGTCGACCTCATCAATGCAAGGAAGGACTTCATCACAGAATTTGGAAAGCGCTTCCATGAAGCCTTCTGGCACATCGCGAGTCTGGCCGCCCACGCGGGTGTAACTCGTCGTAAAACGCGCGCCGGTGAGTTGCTCACTAAGGTTGTAAACAGTTTCGCGCTGAGTGAAGGTGTAAAGGAATACAGTCATGGCCCCAACGTCCATCGCGTAGGCGCCGATACCCAGGAGGTGGGCCGAGATGCGGGCGAGCTCGCAGCAGATTGTGCGCACGGTCTGTCCGCGGGCCGGTAGTTCCCAGCCCATTAGCTTTTCTACAGCCAGAGCGTAGGCGACATTGTTGGCCAGTGGGGCAAGATAATCCAGCCGGTCCGTATAGGGGACAAACTGATTGTATTGCATATTTTCTGCGATCTTTTCGTCACCACGGTGCAGGAAACCAACGTCTGGATCGGCTTTCGTGATTTCTTCACCGTCCAACTCGAGGATGAGTCGAAGTACTCCATGCGTCGCCGGGTGCGAAGGACCCATGTTCAAAACGAGTTTTTCTCCGACCAAATCCTCGGTGGTCTGCTGGTAGCCTTCTAGCTCAGCACCAGCCAACTTGGCAGCGCGAGTCCTGGAATCCCCAATTTCTAGTTCTTTGCTGGTGGTCGCCATGGTGAATGGGTCGCAAAAAGTGGCAGTTCAATACCAAAATTTCGAGTATCGGTGCGGGGTAAACGAGTTGCAAGGTGACTTTGTGAAAAATTTCACAAAGTCCTCCTCCCATGAATACGTTATAATTAAGAAACCGGATTATAGTCGCGATTTTAAGTATGAATCCGAATGATAGAACTCATGGAAAAAGAACAAAAACCTCAATCTGAAGATGGGGGTAAGAAGAACCCCCTGACCTCCTTGATGGTCTCTGGAGTCGGCGCGTTTAGCGTGCTCGTTCTTCTCTTTCCGTCTGTTCTCCCGGACATTATCCCCATTATTGGTGCGCTAGATGAAGCCGTCGCTACCGGGTTGCTGATCAGTTGCCTCGCTTATTTTGGCGTGGACATTGGTGCCGTTTTCGGACGTTCAAAGAAAAAAAGGGACGAGAGCGACGTTATTGACGTTGAATTCAATGAGCATGAATGAATTCCGATCCGACTGGTTTAGGTAAGCATCTCAATCCTGTTGAGTGATTAAACCACGATTCCCGACCAGCATGGGCTTCGGTCAGTCGGAGCCTCTAGGGAAGCTTGTGTCCAGAGGCAGCAACGATGTAGCCGATGAAGGCCTCGGGATAGTGATCAAAGGCTCTTACGCAGGGAGTGCAGCAGAATAGCACCTCCTGACCTTTGAAGACCCGCCGATGTTTGACCGGGCGTCTACTGAACGGTGTCCGGTTCACAGCGCAGTAGTCAAATGGATACTTGGTGTAAGGTGTTTTGGCCTTGTCGGCCGCTCTGGTGGCCTTGAGAGAGGAGATAGAGTCGCCCGGTGCCGCGTTGTCAGTGGTCGTGCAGGCCGAGAAAGCAAAGGCGTAGGCGACAAGAGAAAGAACGCGGAGGAGAGTTTTCATGTCGCTCCCTAATTTGCTGCCGTTTCTGCCCGACTTCAAGTTGATTCGTCTTGCGGGAGACACCATTTTTGTTTGCAGATGAGGGGGAATCTGCTTTGACTAGACTTCACTGAGGCGGGATACGCATCAAGTGACGCCCAAATTAAGTAACCATGGCAAACATCAAAGTGGCATGCCCTAAGTGCGGGCAGAAAGTATCTGGCGACGAGTCTTTTTTTGGCACGACTGTTGAATGTCCGGTCTGCTCCGCGACGATTCAGTTTCCTGATTCTGCAGTTGAGCAAC
>DCQY01000081.1:0-4867 GCA_002323995.1 Akkermansiaceae bacterium UBA1506
GAGCTTGGGGACGCGCATGATTGCTCGAAACAATTTTAGTCCAAACCTTTAAATTTCGCAGCCCGAGTCAAACGCCACAGGAAATGATGGTATGCGGAAGTCTTTGGCTGGAGGGCGATATGCATCGTCGTCTGGAAAATTGGATGTATGAAATCCGATAGTTCACCGCCACGATCGGGCTCCCCGTCTTCGGGAACCATGCTTCGCTTGAATACGATTCGCCTCCTCGCGGGATTTCGAAGTCCCGCGTAATCCATACATTCGCTTTCTAGCCGTTTCGTAGGCCTCGCGGTGGTCAACTAATGGGGCAGGATAATCGGTCCCGATGCGACATCCATAGAGTGACTGCTCCATCGTTGTTAGCGCCTCCGGCCTAAAAATCAGGGGTGAAGGAAGACCCTCCAATTCTGGAACCCAGCGACGAATGAAATCTCCATTTGGATCTTGATCCTCCGCCTGCTTGATAGGTGAATAAATCCTCACTGTATTGATGCCAGTGACGCCGCTTTGCATTTGTACTTGGCTGTAGTGAATTCCGGGCTCGTAATCGGTAAAGAGGCGAGCTAGATGATGAGCTGGCTCTCTCCAGTGGTTCCAGAGATGGTAAGATGAAAAAGAGACTAACATAGCCCTCATCCGAAAGTTGATCCATCCAGTGTGATTAAGGTAGCGCATGGCTGCGTCGATCATGGGGTAGCCGGTCTGTCCCGCGCACCATGCCTCGTGCCACTCTTGATTCCAGTGATCCTCACGAAGGCCATCGCAAGTTCTTGAAAAGTTGTGGAATTCAATTGAGGGTTCATCCTCCAACTTCTGCATAAAGTGGCAGTGCCAACGGAGCCGTCCAAGGTAAGACTTTAAACTACCAAGCCAACCTGGTGAAATTGTTCCGCCATCCCTTTTGATTTCGTAGAGGCCCGCACGATGCTCCCTCGCGGTTTGGTAAGTTTCCCGCATTGAAATACAACCAAAGGTAAGGTATGGGCTCATTCGACTACAAGACGACTCAGCTGAAGCCGGACTGGACATTTCTTTTTGGTAGTGTTGCCCGCGTGACTGAAGGAACGAGTCTTGCAAATTGAGTGCGTGGGACCTGCCGCCGCGCTGCAATACCATTTGGTTGCTGAGCTCAGGATGTGGGGGTGATTCAGTGATATGCCCGATCTTTGAAAGGGTTTCAGGAGCAACAAACTGGATTTCTTCAGGGCCCGGGCAGGGGACTATCGTCTCGCTCATCCTTGAATTCCAGCGGGCCGACCAGCCGTCTCGATCGGAAAGACGGCGTACAACTCCCGTTTGGGGAATTTCCGTCCAAAGAATCCCATGGGTTTTGCACCAGTCGCCAACTTGAACGTCTCTCTGGTAACTGAGGCCGTTGCCAGTTTCCTCGTGACTCCACAGATGGAAACCACCCACCTCCTGCAAGATAGCTTGAAGCGAAGTCAGGACATCACCACGATGCAGGAGAAGTTCGCCGCCGAGGTCCTCAAAGCTGGACTGGAGTTCACCTAGGCACTCCTTGATAAACTTAAGATGTCGTCCTGAGAAATCTTCAGCGCCGAGCAATCGATCCTCGAAGACATAAATGGGAAGAACCGGGCCGGCTTTCGCTGCTTGAGCTAGAGGGCGGTGGTCTGTGAGCCTTAAATCTTTTTTGAACCAAATAACCTGGATTATCATCCGCCAAGGTTACGTCACGAGGCTTGCGAGAGTCGGTCAGAAAGAGGAGGGCAACAACCTCTTGTTTTACTCAGTAGGGCCGGTCGGACTCGAACCGACGACCAAGGGATTATGAGTCCCCTGCTCTAACCACTGAGCTACAGCCCCTTTGTAGGAAGTTCCCAACCACGACAAGCGGCGGGAGAGGGGGGGAGTCTAGCCTTACTCGTTCGGGCACGCAAGCAGTTGCTCACTTCATTGACCAAGCGCAATTCGACTAATCGCACTCGGATGCATGCCGGCCATCTTGAAGCGTCGCTGTGCAGACTCTATATTGTATGTGACACGTTCGAAGGATACAGCGCATTTTTCAGTGTCGTATATAACGTAACAGGCCGCAGGCTCGTTATCGCGAGGCTGGCCTACGGAACCAACGTTAATGAGATACTTTGATTGAGGATTTAGTGAAACGATTCCATCCAGCGGTTTGCACAAATCGATTCTTTTTTTCTCTTTTTTAAAAATGATGGGACTATGAGTGTGGCCGTTAAAGCACAAAGGGGTTTCTTGGAACTGAAAGTGTTTTTTGGCATGGCCTACGCCAATGATGTGCTGAAAGTCTCCAGGACTGTTCAAGGAGGCATGAACTAATGTCGAGCCTGCGATTTCCCCGGTTGATGGGAGGCGGGTAATCTGGTCAAGTTGCTTATCTGTTAGTGTCTCTCTCGCTCGTTGGATGCCGCGGCCCGGGGCACCGCCCAAGTCCCGAGTAGCGACCGGCAAGACCGTAAAGAGCTCGTGGTTACCCATTATGATTAGCGAGCAGCGGGCCTCTGTTAGTTCAAAACATTCTCTTGCATCACTGCCATAACCGACGATGTCGCCTAAGCAGACTGTTTCGTCGATCTGCCGGGTGTCGATGTCTTTGACAACAGCCTCAAGGTTTCCATGAATATCTGAAATAAGAGCGATGCGCATAGTGCGTAAACCTGATGTCCTTAAACCTGAAAAATATCGGTGCTGTGGTTGATTACTTCGAATGCCTTGATGCACGCTTGAGTGATGCCACGTCTCCAAATTAAAGGTTTTTTGCGAGTAGACGCCGAGATTGGCGTTGCTCTGGCAAAGGCATGAAATTCTAGAAGGCAGTAAGACGGAGTCTATAGGCGCTTGCATCGCGCCCCAGTATGATGATGTTTTCACCACGGGTAAGCTCCTCTGAAGTTCCGAGTTGGTTTTTGCCGATTCGTCTCCCGTTTACGACTGTGCCAAGCTTGCTTCCAAGATCTCTGACGAAGAAATGTCCGGAGTGTTCTTCGATGCAACAATGGTTTCGCGAAACTTCGTAAGGCTCCTTGTCTTGAATGCTAATATCGTTGTAGCCATAGCTTCGGCCAATTCGGAATGGAAACTTCCCGATGATTTCTTGAACTGGATCACCCTCGGGCGGTTGAAAAGTTAGCTGAAGGGTTGGTTTCTCCTGATCCACTTCGTTTTTATCAGAGGAGGAGCCAAAGAAACCGTCTTCGAGAGTTCGATCGTTTCGCCCGATGTATCCGGTGCTTGTCTCATTGCCCAATAACATCCGGAGCTTTAGTCGTGAGACTCGAAAACGTTCAAAAACGCTATGGAAATAGCCTGAAAGCATATCCTGATCTGACCCGATATAATCAAAGAAATTCTCGGGTGTAATTACTTCCAAAACTGTCTCATCGGAAGTCCTGGCGGAGGCAGAACGAGGCAGGTTTTCGACCATTCCCATTTCCCCAAAAAACTCGCCGGCGCGGAGTTTGGAAAGGACCAGCGGTCCCGATTTCGTATCGAGGGAAATCTGCACCTTTCCCGAAATTATGCGATAGGCTGCATCTGATTCCTCGCCCTCGCTAAAAATTACGCTACCAGCACGAAGTCTCACTTGTCTCATCTCGATCAGTTTTAATTTTGGTGGTTTCGTTAAACTGACTGGCCTAGACAGCGTTGGGGCATGGTTGTGGTTTCTACCAGACCATGTAATTCTGATACCCATCTTAAAATACCGCGAGCATGGGTCATGCGCCGTCCCACAGACGCGAAATAGCGCAAGTTTATTGCGGTAATTGAGAAGAGGTAAGCGCATTAGCGCAAAGGTTCGTTTCGCTTTGGCTTCAGGTTTATTGGGATATTTTCCTTACCCTTCGGTAGAGGGGTTCTCTGCGAATTTTCTTTTTACTTCTGCGAACCCGAAAAGACTTACAATTGATGCGATCGACCAAGTCTAGATTGTTACTTTTTTCACTTAATTTGTTATCTTTTTGGATCTAAGGTAATTTGCTGATAGGTTATGTATCGAACCAGTCAGAGTATTGGCGTTTTGCGCATCTCGTTTTTCTGGTATCAGCCACGCTGGTGCCACCAAGAGCGCGGCGCTTTTCCTCACCTTTTTCAGGATTGGCGCAATTCCGACAGGAGTTTGTATTGCTGCTCTGAATCGGGGAAACTCCTGAAAGTGCCTTCCGAGTATAACGGGTTCCTTCCATGCGAAATTTCTCGAATTTCGAAATTCCTTGGCGTCATAGTTGCAAAAGCCAATCCCCGGACTGGATTTGCGCTATCACGCCGCTCCAACTTTGCCTCAAGACAATGAAGGAAGTCGACTGGTATGACACTCCGATATACTACGACATCATTTTTGATGCTGATACTGCGGTCGAAGCTGACTTTCTTGAGGCACTGCATCACAAGTTCGGTGGCTCACCAGACAAGGCTTCGAATCTTGAGCTAGCTTGCGGAACCGGTCGTGTTATGAGGGAGCTCGCTTCTCGCGGCTGGAAATCTGCCGGCTTCGATGCGAGCCAGCCAATGCTTGAGTTCGCTTGGCTTCGCTTCCGCCAGAAACAACTAAAATCGTTGTTATGGCAGGACCGGTTGGAGTCGTTCCGAGTTCCCACAGATGAAAAGTTTGACCTAATTCATTGCCTCGTCAGCACTTTTAAGTATCTCTCTAGCGAGGCGCAGGCTAAATCTTGTCTTTCCCATTCTGCTTCAGCTTTGAAGGAAGGCGGTCTTCTCGTAATTGGCCTGCACCTCACCGACTACAATAGAAAACGCCTCACCCATGAACGCTGGGTAGAAAGGAGAGGTGGAATTGAGGTTGTCTGCAATACCCGGACCTGGCCTCCTGATCGACTTAAGAGGACCGAATCGATCCGATCCAGATTAAAGATTACCC
>DCQY01000081.1:5265-6232 GCA_002323995.1 Akkermansiaceae bacterium UBA1506
AGGCTGATCAGGTCTATTCCCGAGCTGACCTTAATTTCCTGTCACGACTTCAATCATGACATAGAAACAATCCGAAAGCTGGATGATAGCTACGCAGATATCGTCGTGGTTCTGCGGAAGACCTGATTTCTAGGAAATTATAATACGGATCTGAAATGCGCTGTTAGCACTCCCTAGGGTGATTTCGTTTTCACCGGGGACAAGCTCCTTCGAAGAGTTGGGTAGATCCCTTTTGATTCGCGTTCCGTTGACGATAGTGCCTAGCTTACTGCCAAGATCTTTAACGAAGAAATGACCGAAGCGTTCTTCGATGCAACAGTGGTTCCGCGAAACTTGGTAGGGCTTGTTGTCGGGAATAGTAAGATCATTGTGACGACGGCTTCGACCGATGCGGAAAGGAAACTTCTCGATGAATTCACCCGCTTGGCTAGCGGAAGAGACCTTGATCGTTCTTTTCGTCAGCGCCTGTTTTTCTTCTTCAGTAGGACAGAAGACATCATCAAGAGTTTTATCGTGCCGTCCTAAATACTCGGAAGCTTCGTCACCGCTACCCGTTGTTCGGATCTTTGAGGAAGTAGCGCGGAGGCGTTTATACAAGCTGGAGAGGTAGTCAGAGCGAAGCGCTTCGTCTGACCCGATCGAGTTGTTGAAATCCTCCATGGTGAGAATTTCGACCACAGTAACACCAGAAGCCATTGCAGTGGCAGAACGGGGTAGTGCGTCGATCATTCCCATCTCTCCGAAAATTTCTCCAGAATAGAGAATTGAAAGCACCTGACGCCCTGTCTTCGTCCTATTTGAAAGTTCGATTCTGCCCGAGATAATTCGATAGGCTTTATCGGATACGTCACCCTCGCTAAAAACCACGTCCCCCGAATTCAGATGCCAATGCCGCCTTTCCACGTTAACTTTACGAGTCAGGCGGCTTTTCGTATCCATCATCAACTTACGATGCACTTAGCGTGCC
>DCQY01000118.1:0-27320 GCA_002323995.1 Akkermansiaceae bacterium UBA1506
GGGAAGGGCAATCAGGCGAGATACTCCGCCAACTGTCGGATTAATCGGTCGCTTCGCGCCCTCTTGTGCAGAGTCCAGCGCATCGCGCTGATTTCGTGAACCGCTTCGCGGTCAGGGGCACGCGAACCTCCTGCGTCGGTTCTCGTCCGAAAGGATGGTTTAGAAAATAAGAAAGCCAACTGTCGGACTCGAACCGACGACCGGCTGATTACAAATCAGCTGCTCTACCAACTGAGCTAAGTTGGCCCCTTAGCTCGCCGCGAACGGCGGGTAGGGAATGTATTCATGGATTCGACGGCTGCAAGACGTGGTTTCAGGTTTTTCAATTCGCGAAATCCTGCTCTGGCAGGCCTGATTCGGTATCGAAGCTCCTTTTCAGCCTCTCATAGCTGACGTATCATTACCCGATGCGAAATTGGATCCAGTTCCTGACAGGTGTCGGGCTAATACTGCTCTCCCAAAGTTACGGTGTCCCACAGGAGGTTGAAGCAGCCAAACCGGGGCGTCCTCTTGTGACGCAGGTGGGAGAAAACAATTATCGTATCGGAAAAATTCTCCTCAATTCCAAATCCCGTGAAATCCGCATCCCCGTGACGGTCAACATGCGGGAGGGCGGGCCCATGGAATATTTGCTCGTACACGAGACGGGCAAAGTGCACGAATCAGTCTTGGTAACTGAAATCTCACCACTTCACCTTCAGATCGCCCTGAAGCTACTCAAATACAAAGCCGGGCATGGGGATGTTTTTAACGGGCTTCTGCCTCCTCATCTACTCGAAAAGGAAGGCGGCTCCCGTGACGAGCGCGGCGAATTGACGGAATTCTTTTTTCAGCCCAATAACTCAGATGTCGAAATCGCTGCCCGGAAAATGATTCTCGACGGCGATTCCTTGGAGCCCCTCAACCGTCCGGGGTGGATCCATACTGGCTCCACCCGTCATGAAGGCCAGTTCATGGCCGAAGCGGAAGGTGGCTTTATCGCCATCTATCTGGATCCCAACGCCATGTTCAACATGACTCGCGGCGGAGCGGACATCGACGAACGCTGGGGCGCCAATGCTGACGCCATTCCCGAGATCGGAACCAAAGGAGAACTTGTCATTCGCCCTGCCTCCTCGTAAATTCTCTCCCCCCTCGAACCATGAAACTCCTGCTGTCCACCTTCTTCTTTCTCTCATTCCTCGTGACGGCTCTCAGCGCCCAGAACCGCATCACCGACAGCCCTGACGGTGACGTCTCTCTGAAACTCGAAATCGAACGGGCAATCGCCAAGGGTGCCTCCTACCTTGAGTCGCAGCAGAATCAGGAAACTGGCTCGTGGAGTGATCCGACTCTCCCCGCCCTCACCGCGCTACCCATTTCTGCGATCATGGGAAATCCTAAGCGAGATCCAGAAGCGACTTTGCCGTCCTCCGCTGAAAAAGGTTATGAGTTTCTTCTTTCGAACGTGAAGGTGGACGGAGGCATCTATGGTAAGGGCCTCGCCACCTACAACACCTCGCTTTCCATGATGGCGCTCGCTCAGTCCGGGCAGGAAGAGCACCTCCCTGTCATCGCGAAGGCCCGTCGCCTACTCATTAACCAACAGCAGGACTTCGATAAGCCCGGCGAAGTTGATAATATGTTCGACGGAGGAATCGGCTACGGCGGTACTTACGCGCACTCCGATTTGTCCAACACCCATTTTGCGATGGAGGCGCTCTACTATTCGCAGAAAGTCCTCGCTGACACCGAATACGACGAATCATCCGAATTCGAACTCGACTGGGACGCGGCGATTGAATTCGTCAGCCTGGTTCAAAATTCAGAATCGACTGTCGATCGACTTGGCGAAGCCTTCGCGCTGCGGGATGATGATGACGGTGGTTTCGTCTATTTCCCGGCCAACACCAAATCCGATCAAATCAAAATCAAAGGAGAAGACGGCAAGGAACGCACCGCTCTGCGCAGTTATGGCAGCATGAGCTACGCCGGTCTGCTTGCTTTTATTTATGCCGACATGGACCGAGATGATCCCCGCATCACCTCTGTGATGAGGTGGCTGCAGAACAACTATACCCTCGAAGAAAATCCCGGCATGGATTCGCAGGGACTCTTTTACTACTTCCACACCATGTCAAAAGCGCTGGCCATCACCGGCACCAAACATCTCGTCACACCGGAAGGCAATGAGATCAACTGGAAGCAGGACCTCGCCCTTCGTGTCATGAGCCTCCAGCAGCCGGATGGATCCTGGGTCAACGAGGAGTCCAACCGATGGCTGGAAGACGACACCGCCATGGTCACAGCCTACGGTATGTTAACGCTGCAGCACATCTACCGAACGCTTTGATGGCAGCGAATCAGCCGGTTTAGACCGGCCGCTTGGGGCCGGGCTGAATCACACCCCGCCAAACCTCCGTTGCCGCTTCTGGTATTCGCCTACAGCCTCCAACAAGTTATCGCGACGAAAGTCAGGCCAGAGGGTTTTCGTAATGAAGATCTCAGAATAACTAATCTGCCAGAGCAGGAAGTTGGAAATCCGATACTCGCCACTAGTGCGAATGAGTAGGTCCGGGTCGGGATAAGCGGCAGTATTGAGTTGAGCGGCGAAAGTGGCCTGGTCAAGATTCTCGGGATCTAATTCGCCGTCTTGGGCCTTCCTCATGAGCGCTCGGGTCGCCTCGACAATCTCCTCTCGTGAACCATAGCTCAATGCCACAACGAGGGTCAGACCGTCATTACCGGCCGTAGCTTCGATCGATTTCTCTAGCTCTTTCTGATTCGACTTTGGCAGCTTATCAATCTGGCCGATTACCTGAAGGCGGATGTTATTCTTGACCAATGAAGAAGTTTTTTCCTTGAGGAAATGCGCTAGTAAACCCATCAGCGCTTTCACCTCCGCTTCGGGACGCTTCCAGTTTTCGGAACTGAAAGCATAGATGGTAAGGTAATCGACTCCAATCTCACCACAGGTTTCGAGCGCAATCTCGACAGACTCAGCACCGGCGCGATGGCCTTCACGACGAGGCTGCCCACGTTCCCGAGCCCACCTGCCATTGCCATCCATAATGATAGCAATATGCTGCGGGATCTCTTTGTCGGGATCGAACGCAGCCATGGGGATGAAGACAATGCTTAACGAATAATGGTCTGGTCGCGGGACGGCCCCACTCCAACCATACTTACCCGAGTGTCCGTTTCTTTCTCAATGCGCGCTAAATATGCACGCGCATTCTCGGGGAGATCGTCGTAATTTCTCACGCCCGTCGTATCCGATTCCCAACCGGGAAGACTCTCATAGACTGGCTCGACGCGTTCAAAATCCTTGGCACTTGCAGGCGGCAGGAGCAACTTCTCGCCATCTAATTCGTAATGAGTGCAAATCGGAATCTCGGGGCAGTCATCGAGACCGTCGAGAATGGTGATGGCAAGATCGTCCAAACCATTGACCATGGCCGCATAACGCACCAGAACAAGGTCCAGCCAACCACAACGACGCTTGCGGCCCGTGGTTGCACCGAACTCCCGACCCATTTTGTGGAAACGATCTGCCAGAGTATCGTTCTGAGTGGGGAACGGGCCTTCACCGACGCGCGTGGTGTAGGCTTTGGTCACACCGACGACGCGGTCAATCTTCTGAGGCGGCACACCTGAACCGGTGCAAGCTCCGCCGGATGTGGTGTTGGAAGAAGTGACGTAAGGATAAGTTCCCTGATCGATATCGAGGTAAGTTCCCTGAGCCCCCTCGAAGAGGAGGGACTTTCCGTCCTTCATCGCCTCGTGAAGCATGCCAACAGTGTCGGTCGAAAATGGCTTCAAGCGCTCGGCTGCAGCAAGAAGATCTTTGCCAATGACTTCGACATCGAGCTTGTCCATACCCGCGGCCTCGAACAGGGTGTTGCAGTCATCGATGCGCTGCGCGAGTCGCTCAATGAACTGGGCTGGATCACCCACGAGGTCGTGGAGTCGAAATCCGATGCGGTCGATCTTATCGCCATAGGCCGGGCCAATGCCACGCTTCGTGGTGCCGATCTTACCATCGCCCTTGCTGGCTTCCTTGTAGGCATCCATTTCACGATGAAACGGCATAACCAAGTGAGCCCGATCGGAAATGACAAGATTCTCAGGTGTCACCTCAATCCCTTTTCCAGCAAGACCATCAATTTCTCCAAGCAAAGCAACTGGATCCATAACAACACCGTTACCGATGACACACTGCTTGCCGGGCCAGAGAATACCCGATGGAATGAGGTGAAGGATGTATTCCTTTCCGTCGCTAATGACTGTATGGCCCGCATTGTTGCCACCTTGGGCGCGTACTACGATATCGGTCTTCTCCGTTAGGAGGTCGACGATTTTTCCCTTTCCTTCATCGCCCCACTGGGCGCCAATCACTATGGTGTTCGACATGAGTCTTAACTCTTTCTGAAAACAAAATTCAGGCCCGAATCAGTCAAACATGCTCAATCTCGACCGGGCGCAAACCCCAATCTCTCGCACAGTCAGAGCGAAGAGCAAGTATTCCCATAAAATCAGGCACAACCTCGCATTAAACGGCCTTCATCGTGGCCGAAAGGGCGATCAATGCCACAGCTGCCAGGATTGCGACTACGCCAACAATTATGGCGATTTGACCTAAGGTGTCTTTTTTCTCAATTTTCTCGATCGGAGACAGATTTTTAAAGTTGGCAGGTGAGTTGGAGACCTCCGCAACCACGGGAGGCTGATCGTGAGCCACATCAGCGACGCCTGCGGAGCCAGTCGCAGGTTCTTCAGGTGCTTCAGGTGCGGCCTCACCGTCAGAAAACACGACCTGAACATTACCAAAGGCGATCTGGAGTCCCTCAGAAAGGGGGCTCTCGGTGACTTGCTCTCCATTCACGAACGTCCCATTAGTGGAGCCAAGATCGGTCACTTGGTAAACACCGCCAGCATTTCGAATGACAGCATGGGAACCGGAAAGAGAAACGTGGTCGATGACAATGTCATTGTCCGAGCCGCGGCCAACGGAGAGTTGCTCGATACCGTCTAAGTCGACTGCGTAGGGTTCCTGATCTGGTACGTAAATGGAGAGTGTTGCCATGTCTTAAGAGGAGGTTTTTACACTGAGTCAGCGTGATTGATCAATCAGATTAGCAAATTCTTCAAAGAAATAAGAAGCATCATTCGGACCGGGAGCAGCCTCAGGGTGATACTGGACAGAGAAAACCGGGTAATCTCGGTGACACATGCCTTCGACTGTATCGTCGTTGAGGTTGATATGCGTGACCTCAATATGGTCGGGCAGAGAGTCCCCATCTGCTGCAAAACCGTGGTTCTGAGAGGTGATAGCGATCTTGTCGGTGCGCAGGTCTTTAACGGGATGATTCCCACCACGATGGCCAAACTTCAACTTGAAGGTTTTGCCGCCAAACGCGTGAGCCAAAACCTGGTGACCGAGACAAATTCCAAAGACCGGTTTTTTGTCGATGATCTGCCTTACTTCACCGTGAATGTAGTCCAACGCGGCCGGGTCACCCGGGCCATTCGAAAGAAAGACGCCGTCGGGATTGCGCGCCAGCACCTCCGAAGCCGGAGTTCGTGAGTTCACCACCTCAACCTCAAATCCTTTCTGACGAAGGCTGCGGAGAATATTGCGCTTTATTCCGAAATCGTAGGCTACGATGCGATACTTAGGATCAATGAGCGGGCGATACATTTCACCATCCGTCTCCTCAAGCGTCTCGCCCGAAGTCGGATTTACCAGAGTCCACTCACGACTGAGCTTCCCTTCCGGGTCCCAATGGTACGTCTCGTCGGTGGTGACCTCTTTCACAAAATCAGAACCCTCCATCGGTGGAGCATTTTTCGCAGCCTCA
Organism: Akkermansiaceae bacterium UBA1506; assembly: GCA_002323995.1. GTDB lineage: Bacteria > Verrucomicrobiota > Verrucomicrobiia > Verrucomicrobiales > DEV007 > Arctic95D-9. Next base: position 5,841 of record DCQY01000118.1, read on the forward strand.
ACAGCTCCATCAGGATCCAGACTGCCGTCGGTGGAGAGCGTGGCTCGCATCGCCCCTGACACCCGAAGCCGCTTGGTCAACGCTCGGGTATCAATCCCTTCGATTCCGGGAACTCCGGCATCGGCAAGGTAATCGTGCAAGGACTTCTCAGAACGCCAGTTACTCGGAATCTCACAGAGCTCCTCGATGACAAAACCGCGCACATGTATCTGACTACTCTCGGAGTCGACCTCCGTGGTGCCGTAGTTCCCTATCAGCGGGCATGTCATCGTCACAATCTGGCCGCGATAGGAAGGATCTGTCAGGATCTCCTGATAACCCGTCATCGAGGTGTTGAAGCAAATTTCCCCGGTCTGGGTAAGCTCCGCTCCAAATGCAATCCCTTCAAAGACTGTTCCGTCTTCGAGTGCCAGCACTGCCCGTTTCCGTTCTCTTGCCATTGAGTTGCACGCGCCTTGGTAAAACGCCTTCGGAGAATGACAGAAGAGTGGGCGCTTTCAAGTGGTTTTCCCTCCTCAAAATTCACTTTTCGCGAAGCGAGCCACAGGATGAGCCTCCCAAACCGGTAAAGTCTTTAACTCTTCCGAAACACTGTTGCTCAATGGCAGGCCCCAGGTTGACCAGAACGGCTTCAAATTCATTCCGCAGGCCTTGGATAGACGAATGACCCACTGATCGTTGATCTCCTGCTGTCCCTTTGGCCACTCCTCTTTTTCAAGTTCGTTGTATTCAATAAAAACTTTGGTGAAGGGCCCCCAACCAAACTTCTCTTGAACCATTAAATAGGTCTCCAAAGCGGTCCAAACACCCCACTCCTCAAAATTAGGCCCACCCGCGAAATACGCGTTAATTCTCTGGCGCCGATCCAGCGGGCGCATTGCTCGATGCGTTTCGTTGCGATTCGTTCCAATGAACTCCTCGTAGACATACACCGACCAGAGGTTACAGGTCGTTTCGACGGTACGAGGCAAAGCCCACAGGTTATGTTGATGATTGTGGCCATACTCGTGAAAGAAGCCCCAAGAACCCTCTTCCATGAGGCGCTTAGCATCGACGGCTAGTTCAGCAGTGCCTTCGAGGTGCGCCGCCACCGGGTAGGAGCTATGCATAAAGCCTGCTGCCGTCTGGCGATCAAAAACGATGCGCTCAGCACGGTAGAGACTCCGGTCCACCCCGACAAGGTTGGCTGAGGTATCGATGATGCCGTTCCAAACCTCCATCAATGCATCTGGATCTGAAAGACCACGTATGTAGTCGGACGGAATCGCGATTATCATTCGGTCGCTAGCCAACTCGGCCCAGGGACCGGGATAATTCCGGATCTCGCTCTTCCACTGATCAAGATCGGTTTCACCATGAACGTAAATCGGAGCGGCCACGCCTCCTTCCACGGTGACCTTCAGTTGGTCATAATTCGCTTCACGGGGCACTCGAATTGTCACGATACCTCCGAGGCCATTGGACGCTTCCGTTGTCGAACTGTTAACCGGCACCTTCACCTGCCAGTCGGGGTAACGATGCCACTCGTTCCGATTCTTAAGTCCTCCATTGTAGGATCCGATCACGACCTCAAATCCCTCTCCGGCAAGCTTGGCCGGCAAAGTGACTCGAATTACTTCGCCAGGAGCGGCATAGATACCCGTAGGGCGCATCTCCTTTGCAGCCCAACCACCTGCGAGGCGACCCTCAAGCCAGCCATGATAGGTCCCGTCTATCATGAAGGTCTTGGAAATTCGCTCCGCATCTTCCGGAACGTGTCCGGGGTAATCGGAGGCGGCCGGGATGGCATACATGACTCCAGCCGGTGTATTCTCATTGAAAAAAGTTTCCAGCTCAATGATGGCGTCAACAAGAGGATCGGCTCCAGGCACTACTGGGGACACCTTGGTGGGAATGATAGGACCAATCGCCTCATTGAGGTCTCTCAGGGCAGCAAGAAAACTCTCCAGCTCGGTTCCTCTGAGCCTCTTGGCTTCCCGCATCTTAGTAATGAGCGCCCCTAGAGATTCGGGGCTTTGGTCCTTGTCTGCGGCAGCAAGGGCTCGGGCGGCACTTTCGGAATCTGTCACACCCAACGAGGCTAGGGCCTGCTGAGTGACCCTAAGTAATTCAGCTCCTTTAGAAATTCCCGTCAATTGAATGGGCCCCTTTGCCATGTATCCGTCGGGGTTATATTGAATCCCAGTGGCAGCGAGGACCCGGTTGCCAGGGAACCTGGAAAAATCAGGAAACTTCTCTTTGAAAGCCCACGGGGTTGTTGCGGTGACGACGCCGCCACCGTCGTTGATGAACTCAGATAGCCTCACTGAGTTTACCTCTTGAGCAAGATCATTGGCGACCACGCAGTAGACCGCCACATCATGATTCTTCATTTCGTCGACCGCGAATACGTGGGTCTGAAATCCCGCTTTCTGCAGAATGACGGAAAACGATTTCAGCTTGGGATGAACCCCCACGCTTGGAGTGCTGGAACGCCCCACCCAACGAATCGCATTTTTCACCGCTCGCGCTGCCGGCGGCTGTCCGTATAAATCGGCTGACTTAAGAAACGCACCATGCGTAAAAGCCACGGCCCGACCCTTCTCCACCTCCGAAGCAGCCGCCACGATGGTGCCTTTATCGTCTTCGATGAGCGGAAAGGCCCTTTCCCCGGTAATATTGATAGAGCCCGGCACTGCATTGCCGAAGACAATCTCTCCACCTTCTCCGATGATCAGTTGCCGAACGGAATCCTCAGCATGCAACTCTCCGGCGAGCATCCAAACGAACGAAAATGTGATAAACCATTTCATAATGTGGGCCGATCAGGGGGACTACTGTATAACACCTGCCAGACTCCTATATGACCACGAATTTACGGTATGACACAAATTCTTTTCGGGTACTACCATGGCGGACAAGCGCCTCCCGCTGATCTGTCCCTTTCTAACCCGCAGTGCCACGGGTCAATTCATGATTCAATTAGCCGCCATTTTCGTGGCCGCCTCAAGCGCACTCACACCCCGGCGGCAAAGGCATTGATCTAACTGGACTACACAGCGATCAGATCGCGAGCTGATAACTCGACTCTTCGGACCGTCAAAAAAAACTCCAGCCTGAATGAGAAGCGCGGCGAGTCCCATCTCCCGCTTAAGCCAGGATTCAGGTGTGAAAAAAGCCGAAGTAGCAACCTTCCGCCCGGTAAGGTGCTACAACGTCGGGAAAATCCCTCCATTTTCCGCTATCTCACCCGGCTTTGCCTTTGACCGAAGCCCCGGAATGGCGTATCGCGGGATGCTCTGAAATCCCGGATTTTCGAATCTGGCGGCAGGGTTGTTAACCGTTATTAAATACCATGTCCTCGGCTCCCAGCATCATCTACACCAAGACTGACGAAGCTCCCGCATTAGCGACCTACTCGCTGCTTCCGATTATCCAGGCTTTTACCAAGTCTTCCGGCATCAATATCGAGACGCGTGACATTTCACTCGCCGGCCGCATCATCTCCGTTTTCCCTGAATTCCTCAACGAAGACCAGCGAACCGGCGATGCCCTCCATGAGCTTGGCGAACTGGCCAAGACGCCCGGAGCCAATATCATCAAACTACCGAACATCAGTGCTTCCATCCCGCAACTCAAAGCCGCTATCGAAGAGCTTCAACGCCAGGGCTTCAATCTGCCACCCTACCCCGATGAGCCTTCCAACGACGAAGAAAAGGATATCAAGGCTCGCTACGACAAGGTCAAGGGCAGCGCCGTAAACCCCGTGCTTCGTGAAGGTAACTCTGACCGTCGTGCTCCGAAAGCCGTGAAGGAATACGCGAAAAACAATCCTCACTCCATGGGTGCGTGGTCCGCGGATTCCAAAACTCGCGTCGCCAGTATGGATGAAAACGATTTTCGCTTCAACGAGCAATCCGTCACCATAGAGAGTGCCACCGATGTTCGGATCGAACTCGTCGGCGCCGACGGCTCAACCACCTTGCTGAAAAATTCCACGCCTCTGCTTGCCGGTGAAGTCCTCGACGCCACTGCGATGCGCAAGGACGCGCTCGTGGCTTTCCTCGAAGACCAAGTCGCTGCCGCCAAGGCAGAGGGAACCCTCTTCTCTCTGCACATGAAAGCCACCATGATGAAGGTCTCCGACCCAATCATCTTTGGTCACGGAGTGCGCGCTTACTTCAAAGACCTCATCGAAAAGCACGCTGACGTGATTGATGAGCTCGGTGTCGACTTCAACAATGGATTCGGTGATCTTGTTTCCAAGCTTGAATCCCTACCCGCTGACAAGAAGGCCGAAATCGAAGCCGACATCGAGACCTGCTACGAGAACGGTCCTGAACTAGCTATGGTGAACTCCGACAAGGGCATCACCAACCTGCACGTTCCCAGCGACGTCATCATTGATGCTTCGATGCCCGCCATGATCCGGACATCCGGACAGATGTGGAACAAGGACGGCAATCAGCAGGACACCCTCGCCGTCATTCCTGACAGCAGCTACGCCGGCGTTTACGCCGCTACCGTTGATTTCTGCAAAGAACACGGCGCTTTCGATCCCACCACCATGGGTACGGTTCCCAACGTCGGGCTCATGGCTCAGAAAGCCGAGGAATACGGCTCTCACGACAAGACATTTGAGATCCCCTCTGACGGCACTGTACGCGTCGTCGACAGCGACGGCAAGGTGCTCATTGAGCACAGCGTTTCCGGAGGAGACATCTGGCGCGCCTGCCAGACCAAGGACGCGCCTATCCGAGACTGGGTGAAGCTCGCCGTCAATCGTGCCCGTGCCACCGGCAGCCCAGCTGTCTTCTGGCTCGACGAAAACCGCGCTCACGACAGCCAACTCATTGCTAAGGTGAACACCTACCTCGGCGATCACGATACCGATGGACTTGAGATTCACATCCTCGCTCCGATCGAGGCCACCAAATTCTCCCTCGAGCGCATCAAGCGCGGAGAGGATACCATTTCAGTGACCGGCAACGTGCTGCGTGACTACCTCACTGACCTCTTTCCCATTCTCGAAGTGGGGACTTCGGCCAAGATGCTCTCCATTGTTCCTCTTATGAACGGCGGCGGCCTCTTTGAAACAGGAGCCGGTGGTTCTGCGCCCAAGCACGTTCAGCAATTTGTCGCTGAGAACTACCTGCGCTGGGATTCCCTCGGAGAATTCCTCGCCCTCGCGGTTTCTCTCGAGCACCTTGGAGACAACTACGACAACGCCAAGGCCAAGGTCCTCGGGGCGACGCTCGACGACGCGACCGGCAAGTTCCTCCTCGAGAACAAATCACCAACCCGTCGCCTCGGTGGTATCGACAACCGCGGCAGCCACTTCTACCTCGCTCTCTACTGGGCCGAAGCCCTCGCAGCCCAGAACGACGACGCCGACCTCAAAGCAGAGTTCACTCCGATCGCACAGAACATGCTCGAGCATGAGGCCCGAATCGTCGAAGAACTCATCGAGGTACAGGGCGAGAACATCGAAATCGGCGGCTACTACCAGCCCAATGATGAGATGACTTCCAAGGCCATGCGCGCTAGCGCCACGTTCAACAAGATTATCAACGAAATCTGATTTATAGCCCAGACAGCGCTTACCAAAAAGGCCGGGTTGGAAAACCTGGCCTTTTTATTTTCTGAAACCTTCAGGGCAATCAGAGCAAATCCCGGAGCACCTTACCGGTGTGCGAATCCTTGATCTTGGCGTCATTGTATTTCTCGCCGTAGCGCTTCAAATGCTTCGCCATCTTTTTGAGAACCGGTCCCTGCTCGGGGTCTTTGACAAAATTTTGCAACTCATCAGGATCCTTGTCGAGATCGTGTAACCACGCTTCGTCTTGATCGGAAAGAATGAGCTTGTGGGTGGGTGTCACCGCTGCGACCCAGCCCTTGGTATCTTCAGAAGACTGATTCGTTCCACGCATGAAGGTAATATCGGGTCCTTTGAGCGCTTCTCCCTGGAACACGCCGCTGAGGTCACGTCCTTCTTCCAAGCCCGAATGCTGCGCCCCCATCATTGTAAGAATAGACGGCATGAAATCGGTCGTATTCATCGCATGATCAATCTGCACTCCAGCTTCGATGTGTTCCGGCCAGCGTATCACGAACGGAACTTTCGCTGAAGCTTCCATTGGCTTACCCTTATTCTGCAGGCCGTGTTCGCCACGAAGATCGCCGTGGTCCGCAGTAAATATGAAGATGGTGTTGTCATAAAGCCCACGCTCCTTCAACGCTTCGATGAGCTTACCCATGTTGTCGTCGATGCACTTCATCATCCCGTGATACTGCGCCATGGGATACCTGGTATTCTTCGCCGGCTTGGCCCAACTGGGCGCTTTTTTAGGGTCTTTTCCGAAAGTGCGGGGGGCTTCAATCTCCTCGTCACTGAACATGGTGTCGTAGGGAGCGCGCACGGTGTCCGGACCATGGGGATCTGGAATGCTGACCATGTAAGCAAAGGGACCGTCCTTGTGCTCGTCGATGAAATCAATCGTGCGATCCATGAGCCAATCGGTCGCGAATGATTCTTCGTCAGCCCCTTTCGCCGAATAGCTTGGTCTACCCTTTTCGTCACGCGCCTTCACGCGAGGCCCATCTTCGGTTAGTTCGAACTGCTTCCAGTGTCCACGGTTGAACATGTATCGATTGTCATCAAAGCCGAATTGGCGCTCCGGCCCCCACTGAGGCTTTCCATTGCCGTCGAGGTGCCATTTACCGGCGTAGCCGGTTGCGTAGCCGGCCTCACCGAGTTTGTGCCCGAAGGTCACAATGTCATCGTCAAGATGCACATTGTTGTTCGTCACCGGCGTGTTCTGGGGATAACGCCCCGAGACAAATGACGATCGCGAAGGCGAGCAAACCGGGGTCGCTGCGTAGAACTTCGTGCACAAAGCCCCCTCCGCAGCCATCTGGTCGATATGAGGCGTGTCACAAACAGCATGCGGACCCCACATGAATGCCTGCTCAGGAGGCAAGGTGTTACGATAAGCGCCAATCGTTCGGAAGTTCAGTTCGTCGCAGTGAACGATAATAAGGTTGGGTCGGCTTTCAGCAGCGGCCCGGGTCGCACTGGCTCCAACCGCGGCCACAGAAGTCGCTGCTCCGGCTGTTCTAATAAATTCTCGTCTTTTCATCTCTCAGATTATTTCTAATTGCTGATTCAGCCCTGCTTGAGTGCAGGCATATAAAACTCAATCATCTTCCACGAGACGCTGAGACCGAAAAAATTAGGGCGCATAGCCTAGCAGGCAAACCAATAGGGTAACCTTAAATCATCGAGGCAATCACCAAAGCCACCACGCTCATTAGTTTGAGCAGAATGTTGAGTGACGGACCTGAGGTATCCTTAAACGGGTCGCCAACAGTATCGCCAACAACCGCAGCTTTATGAGCTTCGGAACCCTTCGCGAGCTTCTCACCATTCACTTCGAATCCTTCCTCGATCATCTTCTTGGCATTGTCCCAGGCTCCACCCGCATTAGACTGGAAGAGCGCGAGTAAGACACCCGTCACCGTCACCCCGGCGAGCAAGCCTCCCAGCATTGCCGCACCACCTAGGAATCCGACCGCCACCGGAGCAGCCACCGCGAGCAGACCGGGCTTCACCATTTCTTTAATGGCTGCCTTGGTCGAAATTTCGACGCACTTTCCATACTCAGCCTGCCCCTGAGCTTCCTCGTAAATCTTTTGATCCTCATCCGACCACTCGGCGACCGGTTTGTCTTCGTTGCGGTTCATCACATCGAGACCCGCCTTTAATCCGGGGATCTCTCGAAACTGTCGACGCACTTCTTCGATCATCGACATCGCTGCCCTCCCGACCGCATCCATCGACAGCGCCGAAAAGAGAAATGGCAACATACCCCCAACAAAGAGGGCCGATACCACTTTAGGATCTGTCACCTCAATGGACAATTTGGCATCATGAGTTGCCTCCCATGTGGTCTTGAACGCAGCGAAGAGGGCCAGTGCTGTCAAAGCAGCTGAGCCAATTGCAAATCCCTTTCCTATGGCTGCCGTGGTGTTCCCGACTGCGTCAAGCTTATCCGTCCTTTGACGCACTTCAGAGGGTAGTTCGCTCATCTCAGCGATACCGCCGGCATTGTCGGAGATAGGCCCGTAAGCATCGACGGCCAGTTGAATGCCGGTATTCGACAGCATGCCAACGGCCGCTATGGCGATTCCATAAAGTCCAGCGAGTTCGTAGGAACCCAGAATTGCCACAGCCAGAACGATGATCGGCAATGCGGTAGATTTCATTCCGACTCCAAGACCAGAGATAATATTCGTCGCTGATCCGGTCACCGACTGGCGCACAATATTGATGACCGGTTTCTTTCCGGTGCCGGTGTAGTGTTCGGTGATATAGCCGATCGCCAGACCTGAAATAAGTCCCAGAGCGATCGAACCAAATACTCCCATACCGGAGTACTCATTTCCATCTAGCGTCCACTTGCCCGGCAGCAACTGGCCGATCAGAATGTAGGTCCCGACGAGAAGAATCCCTCCAGCAACAAGCTCACCCATATTGAGCGCCTTCTGCGGGTCTCCCCCTTCCTTCACCCGTACCAGAAAAGTACCAAAAATCGAAGCCACTATACCGAGACCGGCCAGCATTAATGGCAATAGAACACCGCCCAACGGAAGGCCGGAAAATTCAGGCAGCACCATAAAGACCGCCCCCAAGACCATCGTGGCGATAATCGAACCCACGTAAGACTCAAACAGGTCTGCACCCATTCCAGCCACGTCCCCAACGTTGTCTCCTACGTTATCGGCGATCGTCGCAGGATTGAGTGGGTGATCTTCAGGAATGCCCGCCTCCACTTTACCGACTAAGTCTGCTCCCACGTCAGCCGCCTTGGTGTAGATGCCACCGCCGACGCGAGCAAACAACGCAATAGAAGACGCCCCGAAAGAAAAGCCGGTCACAATCGTCATGACTTTTCCAATCGAATCGGCATCCGTTCCGATCGTGCTGCCAAAAATCAAGAGGAGTGAACCCAAACCGAGAAGGCCCAGTCCAACAACGCCCAGCCCCATCACGGAACCACCGGCAAAAGCGATGCGTAAGCCTTCACCTAGACTAGTTCGGGCCGCATGGGTAGTCCTCGCATTCGCCTTGGTGGCAACCTGCATTCCAATGAAACCGGCCAACGCTGAACACACAGCTCCAACGATGAAGGATACCGCAACGAAAGGAGAACTGTTCTCCGGATCCTTGAATCCACCCAATAACAGCAACAAAGCGACACAGCCCACAAAAACGGCGAGCACCTTATATTCCGCTCGCAAGAACGCCATCGCTCCAACAGCAATGTTGTCTGCGATCTTCTTCATCGTATCATTCCCGGGGTCCTGTTTCGCTACCCAGGCAGATCGCCAGAACGTAAAACCTAAGGCGAGGAGGCCAAATAACGGAACAATTACAAGGATGGTATTCATAGTGAGGCGAGGTTGTGAGAACTCAGGGGTTAGGGGTTGAACAAAGTTCAAAAAAGCTCAGCAGAGAGCCAAATTTATAACCAGCGCCGGCAATAATTTGCCGGGCTACTCCAAAACAAACGGGGATTAAAACGGGGGTGAGATACGAGTATACCCTTCTGGGTTACTCATTAAACAGGGTTAAAAGCTCGGGCTTCGATTGGGGAGTTATCTTTTCTAAAGAATCGATCAGGGCCTTATGCGCGATCGTTTCGTTCGTTTCGACGAGAGGAACGAGATAAGAAATCGCTCCGGTAGCGTCGGTGTTTTTTTTCCAATTCTCAGGAACTGGCAGAAAGGTTTCCAAGTTGGGTTCATCGAGGAATTGTCGCGCCATCGGCGTTCTCATCAGAATCTCATTGATCTTTTCGCTGGTCTCGAGATTAACACCAATGGAGGGCTTCGCTTTTTCGCCGCTAACCGAATTGTATGCCACCTCGCCTTCACCAAACGAGATGTCCGGAGCCGCCAAGAAAGCAACTATCACCGCGGCCGCGATTATCATTCGAATCATACCGTGAAACCTAACAACATGATCGCTTTATGGGAAGCAATCTTTAAGGCCAATCACGACAAAGTTTTCTTTAAAAAACTCCCACGGCTAAGAATTTTTAGTCAGAAAATCGACGGTTGAGAAAATTTCCAAACTCCCCAAATTTGGTGAGTAACTGCTGTCACCGTTCCCTCATAAATCTTTTAAGGGGAATTCGGCGACTAACCAAAGAGGGTCATCTGGGGATCGTCTTCAACCGTCTCCTCTTTCACCTCGGAGGGTTTCTTCTTCGATGGTGGGGATACTTTTCCTTCACTGTCTTCACCACCTTCGAGCCCTGACAAAATCTCTTTAGCCCGATCGATAATCGAATCCGGGAGCCCGGCTAACCTTGCCACTTGGATACCATAACTCTTGTCAGCCGCTCCCGGCAGAATCTGGCGAAGAAAAATGATCTGATCATTCCGCTCGCGAACAGCGATGTTGTAATTATTGACCGCCTGCCGTGACTCGGCCAACCGGGTCAATTCATGATAATGTGTTGCAAAGAGGGCGCGGCATGAAACCTCATCGTGAAGATGTTCAACCACACTCCAGGCAATCGACAAGCCATCGTAGGTCGCTGTGCCACGCCCGATCTCATCGAGAATTACGAGGCTGTTTTCCGTAGCATGATTGGCGATCAAAGCGGTCTCGGTCATCTCGACCATGAAGGTTGATTGCCCTTTGGCCAAATCATCACTGGCACCCACACGGGTAAAAATTCGATCAACCAATCCCACTTCCGCACTTTCTGCTGGCACAAAGCTGCCTATCTGAGCCATTAAGGTAATTAACGCGACCTGTCGAATATAGGTCGACTTACCCGCCATGTTTGGGCCGGTGATGAGCATGAAGCGGTTCAACTCTGGATCCATCTCGGTGTCGTTTGCTACAAATTTTTCTTCACCAATATTTTGATCCAGCACGGGGTGTCTTCCATTCTTGATAATTAGGTTTTGAGAGTCATTTAGGAATGGTCGGCAGTAATCAAAGAGCCGTGCAGTTTCAGCAAAACCGGCCAGCACGTCAATTTCAGCGAGGGCTGCAGCAGTTTGTTGAATAGCCTCAAGATGCTCTAAGACAGTTTCTCGAAGATTGAGAAATTCTTCATACTCCAGCGTCTTGAGTCGCTCATCCGCACCGAGAATTTTGTTCTCCACTTCCTTGAGCTCGGGCGTGATGAATCGCTCCGCATTCGCCATCGTTTGCTTGCGAGTATACTCCGGCGGCGCCTTATCGAGATGGGTCTTGGTGATCTCAATGAAGTATCCAAAGACGGCGTTGTATTTGATCTTCAGGGAAGGAATCCCGGTCCGCTTCTGCTCTTTCGCTTGGAGTTCAGCAACCCACTGTTTTCCTTCGCTAGCGGCACTGCGTAGTTCGTCGATCGCGTCGCAGTAGCCGTCAGCGAAAATACCCCCTTCCTTCAAGGCTGCTGGAGGCTCTTCACAGATAGATTTTTCTAACAAAGCTACTAAACTAGTGAAGTCACCCAGTCGTCGAATTAAATCATCGCCGAGGGCCCCTCCCCCCAGCGCGGACAAATGATCCCTGATATCGGGCACTTTTCTGAGCGAGCTTTCCAGCGCTTTGAGGTCGCGGGCGTTACCAGATCCCTGGCTCAGGCGGCTGATGGTTCGCTCCACGTCACGAACATCAGAGAAGGCTTCTCGAATCTCGTGCAGCAAGAACGATTCGCGAATGTAGGCCTCGACCAGATCCTGCCGCGCCACAAGAGTGTCAAGATTCCTGATCGGATGCAGAATCCAGTTGCGCAGTTTTCGAGCCCCCATCGGCGTCGCTGTCCGGTCTATCGCACCGAGCAGTGAGGTTTTCACCCCCCCGGAACGACTAGTGACAAGGTCCAAGTTCGCCTGGCTGGAGGAATCGATCAGCACATAAGCATCTGTCTGATAGGCTTGAATGGAGCGCAGGTGCCCCATGCTGCGGCGGAGTTGGGTCTCCACGTAATGGAGAATCGCTCCTGCCGCGCCAATTGCGGGAACGAGGCCTTCGCAGCCAAAGCCATCGAGGGACTGCACGCCAAAATGTTGTTTGAGAGCATGCTCCGCCTGATCGATTAGGAATGTGTAGCCGTCGTATTCCTGAGCATTGGAAAGCAAATTAAAATCCGACGCCTGCTCATCTGAGAAGAGCAATTCGCTGGGACGAAGCCGGGCCAACTCATCCTCCAGCGCAGAACGGTCATGGAATTCCGTCACTCGAAACTCTCCTGTCGTGTGCTCAATGTAGGCGAGTCCAATTCGACCCTTCAACTGAAAAACGGCGGCCAGGTAATTTGGTCTAGCTGAATCGAGCAGGTTGAGGTCGTCGATCGTGCCCGCGCTGATGATCTGGCTGATCTCCCTTTCGACAATCTTTCCCGGTTGAGGCTCCGTCGTCTGCTCGGCCAACGCCACTCGCTTTCCAGCCTTGATCAACTTGGCCATGTAACCTTCCGCAGCATGATGAGGTACTCCACACATTGGCATGCCGTTTCTTTTGGTTAGGGCGACGTTTAACAACGGCGCGGCGACCTTGGCATCATCGAAGAACAACTCGTAAAAATCACCGAGGCGGAACAGGAGCAGGACGTCATCCGGCAGTTCACGTCGCATCGCTTGATACTGCTGCATCATCGGCGTGAGCTTGCCGCTGGATTTCTTACAGGCCATATGTAGGATCGAAGGCTTCTACCTTAGATAATCAGTCCTCCCGGGCAAGGTAGAAACTGCCGAGAGTTCGTCGTCATTTTCCAGTTCGTCGTAAATTGCGTCGATTAAAGCATCTTTATGGCTCTTTAATCTCTCCTTAAAAACCCTCTTACTGCGACGCATTAAGGATTCAACCCTTTCGAGTTCAGCCTAAAAAAGGGGCCGCTACAGTGTTTGGCAATGTTACCGTGCCCAAGATGGAAGCCAGCAGTGAACGCAAGTTTTTGCATTGCCGGGGTCTTCGAAAACTAGATCTTAAATCAGAGAAACAATGGCTTAGGCAGACGGGAACGGGATTGAAAACAGGGCAAAAGACATGCCTGGATTGCAAGGAATTCGTGCAAGCGTGGCTGGATCATGGATACCCTCGCCACTCCCACAGCTACCTAACCGAGCATGAGGCGGTCAATCATCGCGTTGACTTTGTCCGGAGAAAGTCCAGGAACATTTTCAAGATCATCAAAGGTTTCGAAGGGTCGATGCTCGATGATCGCCTCTGCCAGCTTGGGTCCAATGCCAGGTAAAGTCTGGAGGTCGTCAACTGATGCGTGGTTTATATCAATGACCGGACCTGATGGAGCACAGGCATCGTCATCGTAGAAGCCATCATCCTGAGGTTGCTCGGGGCTATTCTCCTCGGTTTCAGCAGTTTTAGACTCCACCTCGTCTTTCTGCACTTGGTCACTTCCCGTGACGCCCTTCTCGCGATCAAGCAAGTCCTCCGCAGCCTTGGAATCCTCATCGCTACGGAGGGAGTTGCCTTCGTGCCCCTCATGGAACCCCTCGTCATCCTCATGCCAACTCTCGTCGAATTCAGCATGATCCGCGTCGAAGTCGTAGTGCCCGTCTTGATCCTGCCCTAGATAGCTGTCTCGAGCAACGGTTTCACCGTTTTCGCCACCGTCATTATCGTGCCCATGTTCATCATCATAAAGATGAGCATGTTCTTTCTCATACTGCTCGATCTCAGCTTTATGAATCTCGGCTTTTTCGTCTTCACTGAGATCGTCGGGGTTTTTGGCATAGAGCTGCTCGAGGCGAGTCATCTTCGCCTGCTCTTCTGCCATTAGCTTCTTTTCGCGCTTCCGCTCAATGATCGAGGCAATGATAATACAAATCTCGTAGAGAATGATCATTGGCCCTCCAAGCAGGGCCAGCGTCATCAGGTCCGGCGGTGTCAGGATCGCGGCCGAAACCAGGATGATTATCCAGGCATAGGTCCGGGTGGAGCGCATCACACGAGCAGTAAGCAATTCCAACTTCACAAGAATAGAGACCACCACTGGTAGCTGAAAGCTGATACCAAAGACCAAGACCAGTCGCGAAATGAAGGCAATGTACTCGCCGATTCGATAGACACTCTTTCCACCTTTTGATTCGACCAATACCAGAAGGTCTCGAGTATCGTCATAACGAAGAGCAAAGTTGGAGCTCTCCACCGTGGCAAAAGATTGCCTGATAGTATCTCGAATTTCCTGTCGCACTTTTCCCGTCAGCGGTCCCGGTTCCTCATCATCGCTCCCCTCCGCGCCAACCTCTGATTCATCACCAACCGGTGCGTAAATCTTTCCATCCACTCCCACAAGAGAAAAATCTGCGATTGGTTTCTCGAGCGCATCGCGAGTGGGATCAATGGAGGCAATCCGTTCATTCTCGAAAACATAGAAAAATTTCAATGCTACCGGAGCAGCCATGAAAAACGCGAAACACACGCCAATGAGAAAAAGGGCAAATCCAACCAACGCACCCGGGATGATAGTCTTTTTTTCCACTTGCCGAAGGCCCGGCAGAATGAACTGAAAGCCGAAGTATAGAATGAAGGGGAACGAAATAATCACGCCGCTGAAAAAAGACAGCTTCAGCATGAGAACGATAAATTCCGGTGGGCTTAGGGTAATCAAGTCTAGTCTGGACCAGAGCGACACGCCTTCGGAAATGTTGGCGATCGGCATCTTCGCCGGGAGTTGGATCAACTCGAAGATTTTTTTGTGAAAGGCAAAGCAGGCAATCGTCGCAACAGCCAAGGTAGCGCCAATCTGCATCAACGAATGTCGCAAGTCTTCTAGGTGATCAAGAAAAGGCTTTTCGTGCGCATCGAAACCGTCGTCAGCGCCGGGGCGTGCCTTGCCCGCCGATTCACGGATATGAAAAAGTTTTTCGAACGCAGTCTTGAGTATCATGAAATGCCTCAATATTTGAAGGGTTGCCACTTTAGCCCCTTTTTATAAAACGGCAAAGAGACACGAAGGAAGGTCAGCAAATGCGTGATGTTTTGCCTGAAATTTCTAAAAAATCCGACGTTATAGTCTCCTCGCGACTTGCAAACCCGCCCCCAAATGATAGATAGGCAGCCTCGAGACTGTATTTTGGGAGCCCTTTCGGGCCCCGGAAAGGAACCCACAAGAGGACAGAAAAGACAGATGATCGGTTACGAAGAGGAAAAGCGTGGCTCGCAGAATAATGATGCAATCCACACGGAGAAAGTGGTCGCAGACAGGAAGATCTTCTTCCTAGACCTGAAAGAAAACGACCGCGGTCAATTCGTGAAAATCACCGAAGATGTTCGCGGACGCCGCGATACGATTATGGTGCCCGCCGAGTTTCTCGGCGACTTTATCGACGCCCTTCAGGCGATAGAAGATGCCGTGGAAGGTGAAGAATAAAACCCAAATAGCCGCCAGACCCAATCGGGATCCGCGGTAGAGACCCGATTTTTTGCCTCATGCGAAGCATGACCGGATTTGGTCGTGGTGAAACCACCACTGACGAATGGAAAATTGAAATCGAGCTTTCGGGAGTGAACCGCAAGCAAGTCGATATCTCAGTTAATCTGCCTAACTCGTTACTCGAATTCGAAACGGAGGTCCGCAAGCTGTTGTCTGAATCCGTTTCCCGGGGTCGCTTAGGCGCTAAGATCACCCTGACTCACAACGGAAGCACTGAGGACCGTCTCGTTTTTGACCAGAAAATGGCCGCTCAGTATGTTAAAGCTGCCAAATCCCTCTCCAAAGACACGGGGATTGAAACCCGGCTCACCGCCGCGGACCTGTTTCGCGCACCCGGCCTCTTCAGAATCGAAGAAGCGACCGCTCACCCCGCCGATCTCAAGTCACAGCTCTTCAAAGCTCTGGATCAGGCCCTAGAACAACTTGTCTCTATGCAGCAGCATGAAGGCGAACACCTGCGCAGAGATTTACTCGCCCGTATCGACACAATTGTGAATGAAGTCAGCAGGATAAGAAAACTCGCGCCCACCGTAAAGGACGCCTATCGCAAGAGCCTCCATTCCCGTTTGGCTGAGGTAGGCCTGGAAATAGAACCCAACGACGAAAGAATTCTCAGAGAAATCGGTCTTTTTGCAGAACGAAGTGATATCACCGAAGAAATCACCCGCATCGACAGCCACGTGGTCCAATTCCGCTCCTATATCCAGAGCAATGAACCCGTTGGCCGACCGCTGGACTTTCTCTGTCAGGAATTCAATCGCGAACTCAATACTATCGGTAGCAAGGCCAATGATGCCACGATTGCCCAGGCAGTCGTGAATTCTAAAACGGAGCTCGAAAAGATACGTGAGCAGGTGCAGAATGTTCAGTGAGTCAATTCGTTGACAAGGAGATCAATCATGAGGCAGACCATCTTTATCCTGATCGGAACGATGGTGTTTCTCCTCACCGTCATTCTACTTTTCGTACGCTTTGTCTTTGTCGTAGGTGAAGGTTACCCAACTTGGTCAGCTGCTCGAAACTTCCTGATTCGCAGCGGAGAAATCAGAATCGAAATCCCAACTGAAAACCGAATTCTCTCCGCTCACTGCGACGATCCGGAAAGTATCCTTGAAGTTAACGGACAAAGTGTCGTCACAAAGATCGGGTATGCTTGGTGCACCATTGAAATCCGTACTCAAGCTCACGGTTCCGCCCATACTTATTTCTTCAACCCGAAAAAAGAGAACAGCTGGAATCGGATTCACTTTTTTCCCGTGGAACCCGACGATTCGAAAAGTAATTTCACAAAAGTCGAAAACGGCGTAGAGATAAGTCATAATGACGTGATTCGAGAGTCCGTTCCCGTTCGATCGGAAGCCCCTATACACTGACACGACCACTAAATCTACTTACCCCTGACCGCCCAAAAACTTCCCTCCCTATGAGTAAACTGGAACTGAAACGACGCGGACTTCTGTGTGTGGTTTCCGGCCCGTCAGGATCGGGCAAGACAACTCTTTGTCGGCGTTACTCTGAGGAGGATAATCAAGCAGTTTACGCAATTTCAGCAACAACCCGCGAGCCTCGAGATGGGGAAAAAGATGGCGTCGACTATTTCTTTCTAACGCGGGATGAATTCGAATCGAGAAACGCACGCGGAGAGTTCCTGGAGTATGCCGAAGTCCACGGTAATTACTACGGAACAATAAAGTCCGAAGTCCTCAACCATATCGAAGCAGGTCGTGATGTGCTAATGGATATTGATGTGCAGGGAGCAGCCCTCGTTCGGAGCCAGAAGGACCCATCGATCCAAAAGGCTCTTGTCGATATTTTCATCCTTCTACCCAGCGACGAAGAACTGCTGAATCGACTTAACTTTCGAGGAACTGAAACTCAGGAGCAAATAGAATTGAGGCTCAAAAACGCTCACGAAGAGATGCGCCATTGGCAACTCTATCGTTACACCATTATCAGCGCTAATAAGGCAACCGACTTCTCAACTTTCAGCTCTATTCTTGCTGGTGAGCGCTGTCGGTCCAACCGCTTGACTCCGGACCCTGAATCACAAGCAGACCATCAAGAACCGAACTTTTGAAAGAACTACTTCTTTTGAAGGGGGGTTGCGCAAACGTCTGCCTGAGCCATCTTTTACCGTGCTTGACGAAACCACAGGTAAAAATATTGTCCTCGGCGTCACGGGATCGATCGCTGCCTACAAAGCGGCAGATCTCGTCAGCCGTCTGACTAAGAAGGGCCACGAAGTTCGCGTGGTGATGACCGACGACGCGCAGGAATTCATCACTCCGCTGACGCTTCAGACCCTTTCACGCCATCCGGTGACGACCAATCTCTACGACGAGAAGCAGAACTGGCATCCAGGCCATATCGAACTCGCAGATAATGCCGATCTTCTCGTTATTGCGCCGGCAACAGCTAATACAATCGCGAAATTCGCCCAAGGTATTGCCGACGACACGCTTGGATCAATCCATCTCGCTACCCTCGCTCCAATATTGATTGCCCCGGCGATGAACGGCAAGATGTGGAAACACCCTGCAACCCAGGCCAATGTTTCTCTCCTCCAGAACCGAGGAGTGACCTTTATCGGGCCAGAAGAAGGGCTTCTTGCATGCGGCTATGAGGGCATCGGCCGCCTCTGGCAGGTCGAGGGTATTGAGGAACAAATCGATGCCATTCTCGCGAAGAGTTCCTGACGCGCCATGCGCTTTCTAATTACAGCCGGCCCCACAAGGGAGGCCATCGACCCGGTCCGTTACCTAACGAATCGTTCTTCGGGAAAGATGGGATATGCCCTCGCCAGTGCCGCCATAAAGGCGGGACACGAGGTTGTCCTTATCAGCGGCCCGGTCAACTTAGCTTCTCCCAAGGGCTGTGAGGTTCTGTTGGTCGAGTCCGCTCGCGACATGTATACCGCAGTTGAAAAATGCATCCAGGAAACTGATGTGGCAATCTTCTCTGCTGCCGTGGCTGACTATCGAATCACCCATCCTGCAGATGAGAAGATCAAGAAAACCTCAGATGAGTTGAGTCTCAAGCTCACCAAAAATCCCGATATCCTTGGCAGTGCGAGGCGGGAATTTGGTTTCAACGGCTTTCTCGTCGGCTTTGCAGCCGAGACAAATAACCTCGAGGAAAATGCTGTCGGAAAGCTAACTGCAAAGGGATGTGACCTAATTGTTGCTAACGACGTGAGCCGCGAAGACATCGGTTTTGATCTCGACGAAAATGAAGTCACTCTCTTCTATAAAGGCGGTAAGTCCGCTGCGATCCCATTCGGTTCCAAGTCTGATATCGCAATCAAATTGATTAGCGAAATTGATGGGCGAATCGCCCGCTAGTAAAACGCTTTCGCTCCGCAGGAAAGGGCACCTAACCGCAAATCCCAAGAGCCTTGTGGTTCAGGTCGAAACATCGATACCTGTTCTCGCACCACAAGCACGGTTTTGTTTCAAAGATTAGCAGCTCTGGGTAGCACGCCTATACGCCTGGCAGTCTCCGGATTGCAGATGGTTTTCTAAGCGAAGTCGTCCGAAAGATCGACCAGAATTTCCCTCGGCTTAGCACCATCACCTGGGCTAATGATCCCCCGACTCTCCAAGATATCAATCATGCGGGCAGCGCGAGTATACCCCAGTCGCAAACGCCTCTGTAAGAGAGAAGTCGAAGCTTTTTTCTCAGTGTAAATCACTTCCAGACACTTTTCGAGGATCTCCTCATCGGCATCTGAAATTTCTTCGCTACCTTCGTCCATCCCACCTGATTCGATAGCTTCGTGAGCCTCAGGCTCGAATTTTGGTGTACCTTGAGCAGCACAAGCGTCGACGAGGTCCTGCGCCTCGTCATCAGTAATCAGGGCCCCCTGTGCGCGGGCCAAGGTGGCACTTCCCGGTGGCAGGTAGAGCATATCCCCTTTTCCGACCAAGTTTTCGGCACCGTTGGTATCAAGAATGATGCGACTGTCTGTCTTGGAGGACACTTGAAAGGCGATACGGGAAGGTACATTAGCCTTGATGATACCAGTAACAACATCAGCCCTCGGTGTCTGAGTCGCCACAATAAGGTGAATCCCTGCCGCACGGGCCTTCTGCGCTATTCGAGCGATGCCGGTTTCAACATCAGCTGGAGCCGTTTGCATCAGGTCGGCAAGCTCGTCGATAATCACAACAATGTAGGGAAGATTATCGGGAAGATCTTCCTCACCTGTTCCTGGGTGATTATGACGACCAGCCGGCATTTCCGCGGTCAACTCCTCTTCAGGAAAACCACCCTCGGCAGCGAGTTCATCATTGATTTCCACATGATGAGTAAGCTCGGGCTCTTCAGCCATTATGACATCACCCTCTTCATTCTCGCGCTCTTTTGCACGCATGCTGTTAAAGCCTTCGAAGTTTCTCGTGCCGACCTTGGCGAAAAGGGCATAGCGCCGCTCCATTTCATTGATGACCCAACGAAGCGCGAGAAGCACTTTTTTGGGATCGGTGACGACCGGAACGATCATGTGTGGCAAATCATTATAGAGCTGCATCTCGACCACCTTTGGGTCAATCATGATAAAGCGCAGTTCATCCGGTGTGAACCGATAGAGAAGACTAGCAATAATACCATTAATGCAGACACTCTTACCGCTACCTGTCGCTCCAGCGACGAGGAGGTGAGGCATACGGGCTAAGTCACCCACAATGGTGCGCCCGTAGACATCTTTACCCAGCGCTAACGGTAACTTAGCTTTCGAATTACGGAAGGCATCATCCTCAAAGAGCTCGCGGAGGGCGACCGGGACTTTGTCGGAGTTGGCAATCTCGATTCCAACCGTATCTTTTCCAGGTACGGGAGCTAATATGTTAATTCGCTCCGCGCGAGTAGCCCGGGCAATGTCAGCCTCAAGAGCGGTAATCTTGTTAACGCGCAGACCCGGCTTTGGATATAACTCGTAACGCGTGATGGTTGGACCCCGGGTAATATCACCAGGCTCCACGTCCACACCGAAAGTGCCCAAGGTGTTCACAATATTGTTCTGCTGCTCTATCAGCGCCTCTTCATCCGTCGGCTCGACGCCACTGTCGTCTGCATACTGAAGGATACTCAGCGGCGGAAGCTCGTAGTCCTTGAACTGGCCACCGGAAAGCACAGTACTTTCTTTCTCTGATTTGTCGAAAAGGGAACCAGCCGCTTCTTCAGGAGAGAGCTTCTTGCGGGCCCCGGCAGAGGAATCAATGATCTTAGGCTCTGGCGTCCTCGGCGCAGACGCGCTGAATAGGTCAGGCTGTTTATCTTCCTTTGGTTTCTTATCCGCTCTGGTGTTGGCCTTGGGTTTCGCCGCTAGGTCACGTTGCTTATTCCTTACCGGCTCTGGCCTGGCAGCGGCAAACTTCGGCAGGCTAAACCTATTCCGGAAGGGTTCTCGCTCACTCCGGTTATGAATTAATTCAGAGGCGCCGCGACGAATCATTAGGGCAAACTGAAAAGGATGAATGCCGGTAATCACAATCATCGCGATCGAATAAATAATCAGCATGACGATGACGGATCCAGCCGGGCCAAGAAGTTGCTCGACAACCTTGTGGCCAAATCCGTATCCCACAAAACCTCCTGCACTTTTGGGCAGATTATAGCGCCCGGCCCAGTCCTCAAAAAACCACGTCTGGAATTCAACGATGCAGGCAGCCGAACACGTCAGAGCGACAAACGCCATGATATTGCGCAAATGAAAAGGGCGGGCTCCTGTTAATACCTGAATAGCCCACCAAGCTAGCACAGCCGGGATGAAATAACTCGCTGCTCCAAAAAAGAAGTAGGCATAGCCCGCGGTTACAGCCCCCACCGGGCCGATAAAGTTACCCACAACATCATTCTTCCCGGCCTGACTACTGAAAGGAACCCACGTGGGCAGATCAGCCGGAGAATATGAGATAAGCGCGAGAAGGAACATCACGCAGCTTCCAATGAGAGCAATCGCAAACACTTCATGAAAAGGATAGGGCTCATCAATCGGCACCCTTTTCTTCCGCGCGGGCTTCTTGGTCGCCCTGGTCGC
>DCQY01000118.1:27725-40469 GCA_002323995.1 Akkermansiaceae bacterium UBA1506
TTGGTCGCTTGGGTGGCTCGCGCGTTCAGCTTCTTTCGGGTGGTTGGTTTCCGTTTTGAAGTGCTGGTTTTGCGGGCGGCCATAGAATTCCGTTTCGTAAGCGATGGACTACTTGTATATCTAGAAATTATTAGAAAACTCTAGAAAGCATAGATTTGGTCATAAATATGGTCTAAACGGGCTTAAAGGGCAACGCATATCTTAGTTTTCTTAACTAAACTTATTCCTCGATTCGACAGAGGTTGGATTGACAGGAAAAGCTGTCAAATCGTAGTCTCCGACGTGTGAACCAAATGCGCCTGATCCTCCAAATCGCTGCCCTGATCGCCCTCTCACTCGCTTTGACTGGTTGCGGCAAGGATTGGCTACTTGGAAAGTGGGAATTCGATAAGGAAAGAACGCTCGAAGCGATGACCGCTCCAGAAGATCCAGAAACCAAGAATCTCCTTTCTGGAGTCGTTAGCGGGCTTCAAAGAGGACTTTCTCAGCTTCTTTTCACGCAACTCGACGGCGTTACCGTTGAATACACGAAAAAAGAGATGCGTCGCACGAAGAATGGAGTCGGGGAAGCAATCGGTTACAAAGTGATCGAGGAAGCGGATGAAAAGACTCGGGTTATCCAGTACGATGACGGGAATATCGTGACGGTTCAGAAGGTCGATAACGGTCTCAAATCGCTGATGATGGGCGAGCACAAGGTCTGGGTTTATTTTAAACCTGTTGCGGAGTAGTCGTGCACAAAAAAACCGGAGCCCTCGCTCCGGTTTTTCAAATTCATTTGATCAAGAATGGCCTCATAACGAGGCCATTGATCAATGGTAGGACGCCTGGGCACCCTTGATGTCCCGCTTCTTGAGCCACGGCATCAGATTACGCAGACGCTTACCCACTTTCTCAATCTGATGTTGAGATCCCTCTTTACGGAGTTGCTTGAAATTCGAGCAACCATCGTCGGACTCCTTAATCCACTCCTTGGCAAATTTGCCGGACTGAATGTTCTTTAGAGCACGCTGCATCTTCTTCTTCACCGAAGCGTCTATAATAGTCGGGCCCGTCTTCACATCACCCCACTCAGCGGTGTCGGAGATAGAAAAACGCATTCCGGAAATACCAGACTCGTTAATCAGGTCAACGGTGAGCTTTAACTCATGAAGGCACTCAAAGTAGGCCATCTCAGGCTGGTAACCGGCTTCCACAAGAGTTTCGAAGCCAGCAGTGATGAGCTGGCTGACGCCACCGCATAGTACTGTCTGCTCACCAAAGAGATCAGTCTCAGTCTCCTCTTTAAAGGTAGTCTGGAAAGTGCCTGCACGCGTACCACCGACCCCTTTGGCCCAAGCTAGAGCGATCTTCTTCGCATCCCGCCCGGGATTTTGCTCCACTGCAATCAGGGCAGGAACACCTTTACCTTCGACGAACTGGCGACGAACGATATGTCCAGGTCCCTTGGGAGCCACCATGATCACATTGACGAAGTCAGGAAGCTCAATAGTCTTGAAGTGAACGGCGAACCCGTGGCTAAACAGGAGAGTCTTTCCTTTCTTAAGGTTGGGAAGGATATCCTCATTGTAAATCGCGGCGATCTTCGTATCGGGAGTTGCAACGAAAATGACATCAGCGGCTTCGACGGCGTCAGCCGTATCCATAACATCGAAGCCGTATTCGGCTGCGACTGCACGCGACTTACTCTTGGCATAGAGGCCGATGATGACCTTGACACCGCTGTCCTTGAGGTTGAGGGCGTGCGCGTGCCCTTGAGAACCAAATCCAATAACGGCACAGGTCTTGCCTTTAAGCACACCTAAGTCCGCATCTTTGTCCGTGTAAATTTTTGCTGCCATCTGTTTTTTAACTGCGTTTTCGAAGAGGCGCGTAGGTTCCGCCCAAACCAGTGAATGGTCAAACGGTATTCTGTATTCGAGAAGACCAGCTACTCTCCACTGGACCCTCTAACAACACGGCTCCCTCCACGAGGGAGCACCACCCTCAACTTTCCAACGGCTGTTTCGATCGCTGAGACGGCTTTTACGACCTCATCTTCCGTTGTGAGATGAGATAGAGAAAACCGAACGCTGCCACGCGCTCTGGAGGAGGATTGCCCCATGGCTTTTAAAATCCGGCTTGGTTTCACCGAACCAGTGCTGCATGCAGAACCGGGCGAACAACAGATACCTGCTTCGTCCAGAAGGATGAGAAGCCCTTCGCCGTCGACATCTGGGAAATAAAGGTTGGTAGTATTTGGCAATCTGCGATCACGATCGCCATTTACCTCGGAACCCTCTACCGCCTGGAGCACTTCAGATTCGAATCGGTCACGAAGTTTTGAAACAGAATTTGCGTGGTCGATTCGAGCTGCCGCCAACTCTGCCGCCACTCCCATGCCAACGATACCGGCTACGTTTTCGGTGCCAGAACGGCGTTTTTCCTCCTGACCACCACCGAGCAGAAACGCTTGGAATCTCGCGTGACGATTCTGGTAGAGTGCGCCGACACCTTTGGGGCCATGAAATTTGTGCGCCGACATCGAGAGAGCATGAATCGGCAAATCTTTCACTGAAAGAGGGATTTTTCCCACCGCTTGAACAGCATCGGTGTGGAAATAGACATCGCGCTCAGAAGTTAGTTCGGCAGCCTCTTTTATTCGGCTCAGCACACCGGTCTCATTGTTTGCCCAGATCAGACTCGCGATGGCAACCTGATCATCTGCCAATGACTCTTTCCAAGCATCGACATCGAGATGCCCTTCAGAGTCCACCTCCACAAACCTCCCTTCGTAGCCTGATTCTCCGAGAAACTTTGCCACTTCGTCAACAGCGCTGTGCTCGACCGTTGAAGTTAGGATAGCTTTTCGCTGCGGTCTCATCGCCAGCGATGAACGCAGCGCAGTATTGTTCGACTCAGTTCCACAGCTGGTGAAGATTATCTCTTCCGGATGGGCTCCGATCAGTGAAGCTACCTGCTCTTTCGCACGACCGATCGCTGCCCTCGCCTGCCGACCAAAACGGTATCCCCCCGATGGATTGCCGTAGCGCTCTCCCAACCAGGGCAGCATGCTTTCAAGCACTTCGGGAACGACAGAAGTAGTCGCGTTATTATCGAGGTATATCATTCCTTTTTATCGGGATTGCACGATTATGCATTGGTATCTTCTGCGAAGTAGTCGCCTCACTGGAGACTAACTTCAAATTCTCCACCTTCCAAGATGGACTTGGCCTCTCCCACGAGGAAAAGCGACCCGGCCACGAGTTGTCGACCTTCTACCCTAGCAAGCGCTTCTTCGAGGCTGGAAGCGGAATTTACTTTTTGAGGATCGCCACCAGCGCTGACAAACGCTTTGGTCATCTCCGCCGCCGAGAGACGCCGCTCCGACCTAATGGGAACGAAGGTCACTGATGAAATGATGGGGAGCATCGCTCGAAAGATGCCACCGAGGTCCTTTGATTCTGCGGCCCCGAAAATGAGCTGAGCTGATTCCTTGGGGAATGTCTCCTTCCAAGCAGCACACAAGGCTTGAGCGGAAGCTTCATTATGCGCCCCATCGAGAACAAGGAACTCCCCGACGATTTCAAATCGTCCCGGCCATGAGGTGTCACTTAGTGATTGTTGAATCCCTTCCTGAGTCAAACGGTCACCTTCAACTCGACAAGCCGCCTCAACCGCAAGAGCAGCATTCTCCCTCTGATGGGGACCTTTCAACCCGAGTGGCCACTCTTCTGGCAGCGGATGCGCCTCAATATAAGGAACCCCAAGAGTTAAAGCCCGACGACCCACGACATCGCGGGCTTCCGGGTGCAGGTCAGCAACAATCAGCGGCGTCTCTGGCTTGATGATCCCGGCTTTTTCAAAGGCAATCTCGCGAATTGTTTCGCCAAGCCACTCCTGATGGTCGAGCCCAATCGAAGTAATCACACTCACCGTCGCATTTACCGCATTCGTCGCGTCGAAGCGGCCACCCATCCCGGTTTCGAGTAAAATAATCTCGCAGTCTTCGTCACAGAAAAATCGTAGCGCTAGGGCGAGGCTGATCTCGAAAAAAGTCGGGTGTGTCTCCCAGTTATCTATCAATTCCCTGATATCATTCAAGATCTCGGTCGCTCGATCCTCCGGAATCAATTCGCCACTAACTTGAATTCGCTCCAGATATGAAATGAGATGAGGTGAAGTGAACAAACCTGTCTTCAATCCCACATCCCGCAGGATTCTCTCACTGAAGGCGCAAACCGAACCTTTGCCGTTAGTACCGGCAACGTGGATAATCTTTCGTTCCACAAGGTCACTAGTGACGGATAGATCCTTAAGCAGACGAGCCACATTATCGAGGCCCAACTTGATACCGACGAGCTGCGTGCCGTATAGCCACTTTATGGTTGCATCGTAATCCACGTCTTGAACTCTTGATTGGTGCACAAAAAAGACCTGCCAGCAGTAAAAGTCCAGCAGGCAGGGCCTAAAGATGAGCATGGGAACTCGGAAATCAATACGGCTTACCTCACCGGCACAGCCACATAATGCAGAGAATTACCTATCTTTTTAAGAATCAGATATCCGTTCAGTTATCTGAGTCGGATTCAGGAAGTCCCGTCTTTTCGACCCAATCCGTAGGCAGAAAAGACCTGATCAATCTCATCTCGAACCCGCCGAAACACCGCCATTTGCTCTTCTTCCGAACTCTCAGCATGGGCCGGGTCATCGAAAGGCCAATGATAACGGCGTTCCTGACCAGGAAAAACCGGGCAAATCTGATCCACATTTCCACAAACGGTGATCACTGTTTCGACGCGTTGATCGATAAACTCATCGAGAGACTTAGACCGAGCGTCGGAAATATCCAAACCCAGCTCAGCAACCGCCTTGATAGAAAGCGGGTGAACATAGCCACTTGGCGCTGATCCGGCACTGGCGACTCTGAGGCTGCTACCCGCCGCCTTCTGCAGCAACGCCTCCGCCATTTGCGAACGGCAGGAGTTGCCAGAACAAAGAATCAAGACGAGAGGAACATTATCTGAATCACTCATAAAGCCTGAGAAAAATCGAGACTGCCAATCTTGTCAAACCGTGGTTTGTTAACTCAAGTCACGGACATGGCGAATACCCCAGTTAAGACAGAAGTGCCTCCCTCGGCACTTGGCCTCACACTCGATGATTGGATCGAGTGGGCGGAGTCCAATGGACAGCCCAAGTTTCGCGCAAAGCAGATCGTGGAGTGGCTCTATCAGAAGCGAGTCAAGTCCTTCGATGAGATGACGAATCTGAGCCATGAGCTGCGTGAGCAATTGAGTGCACAGTTCTCTATGGGCTTTCTGCCGGTCGTTCGCGCCACCGGTTCGCAGGACACAACACGAAAATTTCTGTTTCGCCTCGGTGACGGCCGTTTCATCGAAACAGTCCGTATCCCCGCCAATGCCAATTTCGATGGCGATCGAAGTGGTCGCATCACTCTTTGCGTCTCCAGCCAAGTCGGATGCGCTTATGCCTGCAAGTTCTGCGCCTCGGGACTCGCCGGGTTTACCCGTAATCTCAAAGTTGGCGAAATCGTTAGCCAAGTCATTAGCGTCGAACATGAGACTAGTGAGCCCGTTCGAAATATCGTGTTCATGGGCATGGGCGAACCTCTTGCTAATCTATCTCGCTTGAACAAGGCTTTGGAAATTCTCAACTCCGACTGGGGTATGAACATCGGGGCCCGTCACATGACCGTCTCCACCAGCGGCCTCGCCCCCCAGATCGAAAAACTGGCCGAGATCCCCCGCCAGATCCGACTCGCTATTTCACTGCACGGCGCCACTGACGAAGTGCGCGACCAGATCATGCCGATCAATAAGAAGTATCCAATCGATCGCCTCTTTGAAGCCCTCGAAACATGGAGCCGCTACAAGAAACAGATGATCACCTTTGAATACATTCTCATTAAAGGGGTCAATGACAGCGCCGCCGACGCGGCCGAGCTTGCTCGCCGCGCTAAAAAACTTCATGCCAAGGTGAACCTGATTCCCTACAACACCGTCGAGGGCCTCCAGTGGAAACGTCCTGACGAAGAGGAGCAGGATGCCTTCCTCTCAGTTCTAACTAAAGCCAATATCACTGCGACTCTACGACGGGAGAAAGGCCACGACATAGACGCCGCCTGCGGTCAGCTGCGCCTTCAGGAAGAAACGGCTGAGGGCATTATAGAGACAGTATTCTAGGCGACCACCTCTCTGAAACTTTAGTGGTGAATCGCTCCAAGTTAGTCTTTAAACTGGCTCACGAGCCCAGTGATAGTTTCCTTAGCGTCCCCGTAGATCATACGGGTTTTCTCACGGAAAAAGAGCGTATTAACGAGACCAGAAAAACCAGCTCCCTGGCCGCGCTTCAGAGCGAAGACCGACTTGGCTTGGTGAACATTAATGATAGGCATTCCGTAAATAGGGCTACTTTCGTCCTCAGCCGCAGCTGGATTAACCACGTCATTCGCGCCAATCACAATGGCCACATCGACAGTCTCCATGATCGCGTTGACATCATCCATCTCACAAAGCTGCTCGTAGGGGACATCCGCCTCGGCCAGAAGAACGTTCATGTGACCGGGCATACGACCGGCCACCGGGTGAATCGCATGACGCACCTCACATCCGTTGTCTTCAAGGATTTCAGCGAGCTCTTTCACGGCGTGCTGCGCCTGAGCCACAGCCATTCCGTATCCAGGAACAAAGATGACAGACTGCGCCGCTTCGAGGACGTAAAAAGCATCCTCGACTGTGAGCGCCTTCATCTCCCCTTCAACCTCTTGCGACGTGCTACTGCTCGAGCCAAAACCGCCAAAGAGCACGTCGGCAAGAGTGCGATTCATCGCCTTACACATGATCACCGTCAGGATAATTCCAGAAGCGCCAACAAGGCAGCCAGCAACGATCAAAACGTTGTTCAGAATCACAAATCCGGCCGCCGAAGCAGCGATTCCTGAGAAACTGTTCAGGAAAGAAATAACCACTGGCATATCGCCGCCCCCAATCGGTATGACGCCGAGCACGCCAAGGAGCAGAGACAACGCGATCACGAGGTAGAGTGCCCAAGCTGCACCCGTCACTACGAAAACGACGCCGAAGCCAAGCAGGGTTAGAAATACCGCGGCGTTGAGCACTTTCTGTCCCGGAAAAACAGTCGCTGCCCCCCCTAACTTACCGGAAAGTTTGAGATAAGCGATTAAGCTGCCAGTGAAGGTAATTCCACCCACCAGAACAGCGAAGACCACCGCGACAGCTGTGAATACCGGATACTCTGAGTTATTGAAGTTGCCCTCCTTGGCAAACTCTGCCCAGCCCACCAATAGTGAAGCAAGACCACCGAAACCGTTAAACAGCGCCACCAATTCAGGCATTCCTGTCATTTGAACCTTCTTCGCGGCGAACACACCGATACCGGCGCCGATGAGGAGGCCAACCGCAATCAAACCAAAAGACAGTGAGTTGCCGTCGTTCACGTCGCGATTGAGCAAGGTTACAATGACCGCGATCAGCATCCCGATTGAGGAAGTCAAGTTACCCCGGCGAGCCGTATCGGCAGAGCCGAGCATCTTGATGCCGAAAATAAACAGCGCCGAAGCGACGATGTAAGATATGTTAATGAAGTATTCCATCTACTTGTGTGTCTCCTGTCCTTACCGGTTCACTTACCCTTCTTCCTGAACATCCCGAGCATGCGATCAGTCACCATGTAGCCACCTACCACATTGATAGTGGCTAGAATCAGCGCGGCGAAACCGAGCCATTTACCAAGTGAGCCTTCCACGATTCCGGCGGCAAGTAAGGCACCGACCACTGTGATTCCCGAGATCGCGTTGGAACCGGACATTAAGGGCGTGTGCAATTGGCTTGGTACTTTCTGAATTAACTCAAAACCGAGAAAGACGGCCATGACGAAAACGAATACGAGCAGAATGAGTTCCATGTCTAAAATCTATGTGTTGGTGAGGAGTTGGACAGGGAAGAACAGACAACCTGACCTTTTGACTCCGCTATCAGGTTAATCTTTGAATCGTTCGTGGACCACAGCGCCATCATGAGTGATCACACAACCCTGCTGGATCTCATCTTCGAGATCGATTTTGAACACTTTATCCTCCTCATCCCAAAAGTGTTCAATCATATTAGCGAAGTTCGCCGCTAGTACTTGAGAAGCATGCTTGGAGACCTGCCCTTCGAAATTAGCGAGGCCGACAAGCTTAACGCCGTTTGCGGACACGGTCTCTTCGCCTGGCGTGATGCCTTCAACATTACCGCCGGTTTCGGCAGCGAGATCGACAATGACTGAACCGTTCTGCATCGAATCGACCACCTCCTTCTTGATGAGGATCGGAGGCTTGCGTCCGAACACCTTGGCTGTCGTGATCACGACATCACTTTGGGCACAGACTTTGGCCTGAGCCTCCTGCTGTTTCTGCAATTGCTCAGGGGTCAGTTCCTTAGCATATCCTTGATCGGTGCCGCCAGTCTCCCCAAGATCGATTCGAAGGGCCTTCGCTCCAAGAGACTCCGCTTGCTCCAAAGCTTCTTCACGAACATCAAAGGCCGTGACCCGTGCTCCGAGGCGCTTCGCCGTAGCAATGGCTTGGAGGCCTGCCACACCGATTCCGAGAACAAACACCTTCGCTGGCGAAATCGTTCCGGCAGGTGTCATCATCATTGGAAAAATCGCATTCATCCGATTGGCGGCTGTGATAACGGCCACGTAGCCAGCCAGATTGGCCTGCGAACTGATCGCATCCATCTTCTGGGCAAGAGTGCTTCTCGGAACCATTTCGAGGCTGATTGCAGTCGACTTGGCTTGAGCAAATTTTCCGAGTAGCTCAGTTTCATTGAAAGGATCGAGAAAGCTAATATGAATGGCCCCTTCCTTCAGCTGGGCTACCTCGCTGTCGGAAGGCTTGCGAATCCGCGTAATGATATCCGCAGAACCGAGGGAACCGGCGCGGTCAGAAGTCACTGCGGCGCCTGCATCCTCGTAGGACGCATCTGGGTGATCGCATTTCTCACCAATCCCAGATTCGACGACGACTTCAGCACCGAGCCCGACAAGCTTAGCTACAGCAACCGGATCGAGCGAAGCACGAGTTTCTAGGGGGTCGTTTTCTTTAGGGGCAAAAATTTTCATGCCTAGGCTGTCCGAATCGGGAGGTCGGGCAGATTACCTCGTGGTTTCACGCCTTTCTTAAAAAGCGGGTTGGAACTTTAGCGATATCCTCTTTTTCGTCCACTTCAATTACAGACGAAATAAGTATTCTACCGATTTCGTCAAAAGTTACGAACCTTCTAGGAGCCTGAGAATGAGTTCTTTATACGCAATTCCGGACCTAATAATCATCCAAGCGACCACAATGAGGATCCCCCAGTAAAACAGCTTAGGCGTCCAATTCCCAAGCTGTTCTGAGGCTCTGGCAGCTTCTTCAGAATAAAATCGCCCCCATCGCTCCAATTCATTGTCGAGCGCACCTACCTCCTCCGCGGCCGCCATTCCGCGCACGAATTCATTCGAAAACGCGCCGGGCGCAGCATAAAGCGCCGAAGCTAGTAAATCGCCATCTGCGACAATTCTTTCTCCGGAAAGACTAGCTTCGTAAATGAGACCGCTTCCGGAAGCCTTCCCTGCCACGGCAAGACAGTCGCTCATTTTCTTGCCCGCGAGGAGGAAGATCTCAAATACCTGTGAAAATCGCTCCATTGCCACGGACTTTCTTGCTGCCCCGATCAGGGGAACTCGGCTAAGAACCGCATCAACCGCTCCGTTGCGCCGCGCCAACTGATGCAGCAGCATCCCCAGGACGACAAGGATGGCGATAGAGAGGTAAACCACCAGCATGGCGACTGCCATCTCAGAAAAGGCAGCTTTAAAAGGACTACTGCCCCCATCTCCTCCCCAGAAGGCCGATACTTGCTGCACCATGGCCGCGACAAAAGTGCAGACCGGGATAGCCACATGCACAAGGATTAATGGATAGGTCAGCCCCCGGATTATCCTCCGATGCGTCTGATCCGTCCGTCGAAAATATTCTGCGAGATGAGTGAACCCTTTTTCCAGCATCCCGCCTTCTTCAGAAGCGGAAACAATCTCTACCTCCAGGGCTGTCACCACCTCGACAGCTCCACCCATGGCAGTCCCGATACTTTCTCCGCGGGAAAGTCCACCACGGATGGCCTCATATACCAGCCGCTCGGCAGGATTCAGTCGTGGTTGCTCCAAAAGAGAGGAGCAGGCTTTTTCCATACCCATCCCGGAGCGGGCATATTTCTCCAGGTTAGAATAAAGCCGGCTCTTGGCCCTGGCGGACATTCGGGACATGCCAGACTGTGCCATCTTCGGCATTATTTTGGAAACGGAAAAGGTCAGGGAAGCGCTCGTAAATGCCGCTTGAAACCGCTCATCCTGCAAGCAGGGTAGCGCCGCATCGCCATCGATTCACCTCGAGGAGCGATGAAGAGGGGTATGGAAACCTTAAGTGATATTCAAAATGAACCGGACTCCCGAAATCTCGATATCGACCGGGTCGGGGTAAAGGAGCTCAAATATCCCATTCAAATCCGGGATAAGGAGCACTCAGAGCAAAGCACCGTGGCCATATTCTCCATGGCAGTCGACCTGCCTCCTGAATACAAAGGCACCCACATGAGCCGATTTGTCGAGGTGCTTAACTCGCATGGGCCGGTCCTCGATGTCCACTCCATCGCCCAACTTCCCGCCGAGATATTGGAGCGCCTCGATGCTCAACGGGCTCACGTCAAACTGCGCTTTCCCTTCTTTCTCGAGAAGCCTGCCCCCGTGACCGAAAAAGTAGGCATGATGGACTACGAGGTCATCTTCGATATCGACGGCTCGCGGGATGAGAGTGACTTTGTCGTTACCGTCCTCGTTCCGGTGACGACCCTTTGCCCATGCTCTAAGGCCATCAGTAGTCGGGGTGCCCACAATCAGCGCGGTGTCGTGAAGTATTCCGTTCGCTTCGACGCCGAACCTGTCTGGATCGAAGACTTGATTCAACTTGTCGAAAGCTGCGCGAGCTCCAAACTCTACAGCCTACTGAAGCGCCCTGATGAAAAACATGTCACTGAGGAAGCTTACGATAACCCTGTCTTTGTCGAAGATCTCGTTCGCAACGTCGCGGCTGCCTCGGAAAATCATTCAGAGATCTCTTGGTATCGCGTCGAAGCTGAAAATTTTGAATCTATTCACAATCACAACGCTTATGCTGTGATTGAGAAAAAAGCCCACCCATAAAACGAAAAAGCCACCCGCCCTTGCAATCGGGTAGCTGTTCGAATTGTTCTTTTTCTATAATCAAGAAGACGGAACAGGGGGAATATTTGGTGCAGGGTTGTTACTCTCGTCGAGAACTTTGGCGAGACCGGCAACCATGCCTCCGACGTCAGAAAGATTATTTGGGATGATGAGCGTGTTATTCACTTTGGCAAGATTGCCAAACTGATCCACATATTGCTCCGCGATGCGCAAGTTCACTGCCTGAGATCCTCCTGGACTCTCAATCGCTTCCGCGATCCTACGAATCCCTTCAGCTGTCGCGGTTGCAAGCAATTCAATCTCTTTGGCTTTACCTTCAGCCTCGTTGACCTGCTTGTCGCGGACCGCTTCGGACTGCTTGATCACTTCCTGCTTCTCCCCCTCGGCCACATTAATCTTGGCCTCTCTTTCGCCTTCCGACTCAGCAATCACAGCACGACGCTCACGCTCAGCGCGCATTTGCTTCTCGAGGGCATCTCTTACGCTCTGAGGTGGCGCAATATTTGCAATCTCATAACGGGTGATTTTCAATCCCCAAGGGTCGGCTGCTTTGTCTAAAGCCTGGATAATATTGGCGTTGATAGCATCACGCTCTTCAAAAGTGCGATCGAGTTCCAGCTTGCCTATTTCAGATCTCAGCGTCGTCTGTGCTAACTGAGTCGAAGCGTAGAGATAGTTCTCAATTCCGTAACTCGCCTTCTTGGCGTCAAGGACTTGCAGGTAGAGCACGCCGTCGATTTCGATCGCGATATTGTCCTGTGTGATACACATCTGCGAGGGCACATCGACAGCCACCTCTTTGAGTGAATGCTTGTAGGCGATTCGGTCTAAAAATGGGATGAGAATGTGAAATCCGGCTTCAAGAGTGCGGCTGTATTTTCCAAGACGCTCAACCACGAAGGCCTTGCGTTGAGGAACGATCTGAGCGGTCTTGGCCAATGCGATGATGATAAGAATAACAATTCCGATCGGGATAATTAGTTCCATATTTTTGTGTGTTTGTTAGTTTTTTCTTTATCAAAACAAGGTTATTTAATTATCTGCGGGGTATAACTTTTAAGGTGAGTCCAACCCGCTCGACTACTTCGGCATAGTCGCCCTCATTTAAATCTGATTCAGAAGTGGCTTTCCAATTGCTCCCCTTCAACTCTACGAGCCCGTAGCCACCGACACTGATTGCTTTAACGACCTCAACGGTCTTTCCGACAAACTCTTCATCAATGTCACTGGCTCCGGTCGACTCTTTCCCGGCGAACCAAGCCTTTACATATTTCCGCGCGAAAACGACCAACCCTAATGAAACAATACCGAAAACCCAAAGTTGACCAGTGAAAGAGTCCAAGAAAGCCCAGTCGAGTATCGCAACAATCCAGGCGGCAACGCCCAAAAAGACGAGGATGACTCCTGGGACAATAAATTCGGCCAAAACTAATCCCAGACCGATGAGGAACCATATAGTAGGTGAGTCCATTTAAA
>DCQY01000118.1:40851-60456 GCA_002323995.1 Akkermansiaceae bacterium UBA1506
TCCTCAAATTCGCCGCAAAAGGCTGGCGAAATAAGGGGGGCAGAGGCATCAGCTGCCTTTTAAGTTCTCGTAGAAAAAACGCGGTAATCTGGCTCCAGACAGATCACAGATCAAAACAACAAGAGAACTGAGTCAGGTCTCACGCATTTTCGAACCGCCCTCCCACCTCAGGCGAGGATCTGCTTGATGAGGTGACCATGCACATCGGTTAGTCTCATATCCCGGCCGCCGAAGCGGAACGTACTCCGAGTATGGTCGATGCCGAGTAAATGCAACATGGTGGCGTGAAGATCGTGCATCTCAAATCGATCGGTCACCGCTTTGTAACCCCATTCATCGGTTTCACCCACCGAGATACCTCCTTTAACGCCACCACCGGCCATCCAGGTGGTAAAACCAAAAGGGTTATGGTCACGGCCGTCAGTACCTTGAGCAAAAGGGGTGCGCCCGAACTCACCCGACCAGACAACCAAGGTTGAGTCGAGAAGTCCTCGACCTTTAAGATCTTTGATCAGAGCTGCTATGGGCTGGTCCACCGTTTTGCAGTTCTTGGTATGCCCATCGTGGAGTTTTTTGTGCTGATCCCAACGGTCGCCATTGCCACCGGGACAAGTCAGCTCAATGAACCGAACGCCTCGTTCGACAAGGCGTCGCGCAAGCAAACACTGCAACCCAAAAGTCTTTGTGTTTTTAAACTCAGCATCCAGTCCGTAGAGCTTCTTCACTGCATCAGATTCGCCGGAGAGATCCATCAAGTCGGGAACTGCCGTCTGCATGCGATAGGCCGTTTCATAATTTTGGATCGCGGTTTCCACCGCCGGATCAAAACCAACTTCTTCGCCCCGCGCCCGATCAAGATTGCGAAGCAAGTCAAGCTTGCGTCGCTGTAATCCGGGAACCTTTTCAACAGATTGGATGTTCGCGATAGGCTTATCACGTGGCAGAAAAACCGACCCCTGATAAGAAGCAGGCAAAAACCCGGAGCCAAAACAATCCAACCCCCCCGGCGGAATCAATCCACCGTTCAAAACCACATAGCCAGGGAGGTTCTCATTCTCGGAACCCAGACCATAACCTAACCACGCTCCCATACTGGGGCGACCCTGCAGCCCGCTGCCGGTGTGAAGAAAGTAATTCGCAAAAGTATGCTCAGAAAAATTGGAAGTCATCGACTTCACGAACGCGATTTCATCAACGACCTCTTTCTCGGCAAGGAAAGGAAATAAGTCGCTGACCCAGGCACCACTCTCACCTCGCTGCTTAAATTCCCATTGGGATTTCAGCACCTTACCGATGGTGTCAAACTGCGTCGGAGCCAACTCACCAATCACTTCCCTCGGATCACGACCATGGTATTTATCGAGCAGCGGCTTGTAGTCGAATGTATCCACCTGCGACGGACCACCGTCCATATAAAGAAAAATAACGTTGGTCGCCTTTGGCGCGTGATGCGGCGACTTTGGTGCCAGCGGATTAGCAGAGGCTTTCGCCTCGTCCGCCATCATTGCTTGCAAGGCAACGCTGCCAAATCCCATGGCACATCCTTTGAGCATCTCCCGACGAGAACTTGGCCCCTTGATGAAATTCCCACAATGCATTCTCGTTCCTTCTTAATGGATAAAGATGAATTCCTTCATGTTGACCATGACGTGGCCAACGTTCGCCCAAACTTCTTTTGGATCTGCCCCGGCTGCCGTCTCCGACTCGAAAAATGATAGAACACTTTCCATCTCAGATTCACCCGGTTCGCGGCCTAGCGCTTTGAGATACATGTCGCTGATTTTCTCCTGAGGAGATTCCTCCGTTCCCACCATCAACTGACCCCATTTTTGACTCTGCTCCAAGACGAAGGGGTCATTCATCATGACAAGAGCCTGCGACGGCACATTTGAAACACTGCGACGCCCTTTGGGTCCAAATGGACTGGGAACGTCAAAAGTCAGCATGAAAGGAGAGAGAAAGTTCCGATAAACCGCCCCGTAAATGCTGCGGCGCCCCGAGCCATCCAGAGGCCCGCTCTTGCGACCGCCTCGTCCAGTCATGAAGGCGGTGCGATGCGTCGCAATCGAAGGCCCGTGCATAGTGGTGTCCAACCCTCCTGAAACGGCAAGAATCGAATCACGAATCACCTCACCTGTAAGGCGCTTCACCGGCATCCGGTGCAGCAACTCATTCGCTTCATCTGTATTAGCCAATATCTCGGAGTTAATTCGCGGGTTGGCCTCAGACGACTGGCGATACGTTGAAGACAAGACGATCTCTCGAATCATCTTCTTCACTGACCAATCATTTTTCACTAGTTCTGACGCCAACCAGTCTAGTAATTCAGGGTGCGTCGGCAACTGACCCATCGGACCAAAGTCATCCACTGATGCCACAATGCCACGGCCGAAGAGGTGATGCCAAATTCGGTTCACCAAAACTCTTGATGTTAGGGGGTTCTCAGCGCTCGCCACTTCGTTGGCCAGCCCAAGCCGATCAACTTCTTTGCCGCCTAAGGCAGTTAGAAATCGACGCGGCACCTTCTCGCCCAGCGAGCGGTGACTCCCGCGAATATAGACTGCAGCCCCCTCAGGAGTACCCTCTGCCATCGCCAGCGCGAACCTCGGTTTCGGAAGTTGGTTTGCCAGGCTCTGCCCCTCCTTGATGAGTGCCTCGACTTCGTCATCCAAAGCAATAGTCGGCTCCACTTTTGTTTCTGCAGGCACCGGTCCCCCAATGCGCACTTCATCCAGAATGACGTCTCCGTCGCCTTCATCCGAAAACTCGAGGTAGACCCGATGACCGATATATTTACCAAGTTTTCCTTTCATGGTCAGCCACTTGAACTGGCCCTTAGTGTCAACGTCTTTTATCACCGCTCCGTTGAACAGTAGCGACGAATAACGAGCCATCTGGTAATTGTCGACTATTAGTCTGACAGACACCGAGGATCCTTTTGCCCTAACGTAGATGGTGTCTCCGTCCAAGGTGAAGGTG
Organism: Akkermansiaceae bacterium UBA1506; assembly: GCA_002323995.1. Classification (GTDB taxonomy): domain Bacteria; phylum Verrucomicrobiota; class Verrucomicrobiia; order Verrucomicrobiales; family DEV007; genus Arctic95D-9. Next base: position 43,831 of record DCQY01000118.1, read on the forward strand.
GGTGACCTGAGACTTCCAACCTGAGCCTGACCAAAAATCCCCGAGTCGACCGTGCCAGGCAAAGTCAGGGAGTTGTTCGAATCGAATCGCACTCCAGGTTGATTACCCGCACCCGCAAACGCGAATCCGCTTGTGCTCCAACCTTCCGGAATGACACCTTCGGAAAAGTCTTCGAACGCTTCATCCTTGGTGGTCGAAACCCCAAGCTCCATGACCGGAAGTTTGGCATCAATTTTCGTCTTTAACTTCTCCAGTTTGGCTCGCACTTCTTCGCGCTGGCGGTGAGGATCAAGGGGATACTCCTGACGGGCGCTACTGTGAATATAGGCTGTCATCGCATAATAATCAGCCGCTGAAATCGCATCAAACTTGTGATCATGGCAACGGGCGCAAGAGATCGTCAGGCCGAGAAAGCTTTTCCCGAACACATCCAGTTGGTTGTCCATGATCTCGCTCTCATTCGCGAGAACGTCCGTGGGAGCATGGGTCGCTTCATGAAAATACCAGAAACCGGTTCCGATAACTGACTCGTTAAAGTCTTCCTTCGGATTTCGGCGAGGTTCGTTTAGGAGGTCCCCGGCGATATGCTCGCGAACAAACTGATCGTAGGCTACATCCTCGTTAAACGCCCGTATGAGGTAGTCGCGATATTCGAAGGCATGAGGAATCGTGTAGTCGAACTCGTGACCATAACTCTCCGCATAGCGAACCAGATCCATCCAGTGGCGGGCCCATCTCTCGCCGTAGTGAGGCGAATCGAGCAGTCGATCTACGACCTTCTCGAAAGCGTCAGGTGAATCATCTTCGTCAAAGGCTCGAATCTCGTCCGGCGTTGGAGGTAAACCGGTCAAATCAAAATAGACTCGTCGAAGCCAGATTGATTTTTCCGCTTCTTCTGCCGGAAGGAGACCGCCCTTCTCGAGGCGGTCTAGAATGAAATAATCGACCCCGCTCCTCGGCCATTCGTTTGCTTCAACGGAAGGCTCCTCGGGACGCTCAACCGAGCGCCAACTCCAGTGTTCCGACCGACGCTTTTCGAGATTGAAACCTTCTTTTTTTCCTTCACGCAGTGGCACCGGTTCGTCCGGCCAGACGGCACCGTCCGCGATCCACTTCTCAAAATCCTTTACGATCGCCTCGCTCAACTTTTCCTTCGGCGGCATTTGCAAATCGACATTTCCATAGCGGATGGATTCGATCAGGAGACTTGCCTCCACATTACCCGGAACAATCGCCGCCCTTGTCTCGCCTCCCTCGAGCAGATTCTCACGATGATCGACTAAGAGGTCACCCTTAAGCTTCTCCGAATCAGAAGCATGACACTGGTAACATTTCTCGGCCAATACCGGCCGGATTCGCTTCTCGAAAAACTCAAGTGAATCGGTAGAGGCTGCCTTGGCGGCGACACCCCCTGCAACGAGGCAGGAAACGATCGCTATCTGACAGAAGGGATTCATAAGGGGTCTTAGGAGTATACGAAATTTGCTGAAGATTCGGCGAGCTCACAAATTAATTAGGGACACATTTTAATACGATTTTCACGAATAATAACCTTATTCGCACGACCCGTGCTAAAGTTTGCTATATTTCACGCGAATTCGCCATGGCCCGTCCTCAATTTGAATAAGTGGGCATTCAAATCGGAGAGGCATGACTGAAATTTACTGGCTACTTGTCGACAATCCTTTTCAGTTTAGTTGGCACCAGAATTGTTGAAGCTGGCTGATTTTACCTTTAGGTGTCACCGATGGCTGATTTCCACATCGAACCGTTTTGCGGCGGTCTCTTCCAAACCAACGGTTATCTCTTTCGTTGTGGTGACAAGAACTGGCTGTTTGACGCCCCTGAAGGTGCTGCCGACTGGCTATTGGAGAAAGGGGTCACTCTCGACGGGCTAATCTTGACTCATCAGCATCATGACCACGTCATCGGAGCCGGCAAAGTGGTCGAGGCATTCGGGTGCCCCGTATGGGCTCATACTGAACCTTCCGAAGATCTCACCATGGCAAAACGCCTCGAGACCATGATCGGCATGCCATGTGATCTTGACCCGTATCAAATCGATCACCTCCTCAAGGGGGAAACCGCCCTCCATCTACCGGAACTACCGGTCAAAATTCTTCACGTTCCCGGTCACTCACCGGACAGTCTTTGTTTCTTGATCGAAGGTCACCCGCTCCTCGTGGGTGGCGACGTCCTCTTCAGTGGAGGCATCGGTCGCACCGATTTCCCGCACGGTGATCACGATCTCCTGATTTCAGGAATCAAGGAGAAGCTCTGGCAGCTCGCCGACGAGACTCAAGTTCTTCCCGGGCACGGCCCCACCACCACCATCGGAATCGAAAAAGCGACCAATCCTTTCCTTCAATAAGTCAGGCAAGGATGTCTTTCACTACGTGACCGTGTACATCGGTCAGGCGAAAGTGACGCCCCTGGAACTTGTAGGTCAACTTCTCGTGATCAATACCGAGCAAGTGCATGATCCAATAGAACAGGCTCACGACGAGCGATTGAAAATCTTCGTCGGGCTCTGGTCCCCTACAATCCGCTCCATTTTTTCAACCCCCATCAAACTTTCCTAACCTCGGCATTACACAGAAAAGCCCCACCCGTTCGGGTGAGGCTTTTCCATAAATGGTAACGAAGGCTGGGACAGATCAGGAATCAGCCCCTGGGTTTTTCTCGAGCACCTTGTCGATAAGACCGTATGCAGCCGCCTCTTCGGCGGGCATGTAGTTATCACGGTCGGCGTCACGCTCAATATCATCGACCGTCTTCCCAGTGTGGTGAGCGAGAATGATATTCAGGCGCTTTTTAAGGGAATACATGAATTCCACAGTCCGCTCCACATCGGAAGCCGTGCCCTGGGCACCACCGGAAACCTGGTGGATCATGATGTGGGAATTCGGAAGTGCGTAACGCTTACCCTTAGTTCCGGCTGTCAGGAGCACTGCACCCATGGAGGCTGCCATGCCCATGCAGTAGGTATTCACGTCACAAGTCACAAACTGCATCGTGTCGTAAATCGCGAGACCAGCCGTCACGGAACCACCGGGGCTGTTGATGTAGACATTAATATCCTTGTTAGGATCCTGCATCTGCAGGTAGAGCATTTGGGCGATAATGTAGTTCGCCAGAGGATCACTGATACCTTCACCGATGAAGATGATGCGGTCTTTCATGAGGCGGGAAATCAGGTCAAATTGGACCATCGTATTTCCTTCCTTCTCGATGACACTCACGTTCTTCACCGGATCGATGATCCGCTGCTGAAGGTGAGGGGGAAGCATGGGGGAGAGTTCTTGTACGTCGTCTAGGGACATGGCAGTTTTGTTTTTGAAAGTTTACGTGTGGACCAGGCGGTTCGTCCGGGAAAAGTAAGTCTTTAGTTCTCCTCGGCCGGCGCTTCAACCTCCGAGACCTTAGCATTCGAGCGAAGAAACTCAATTGTCTTGGAGATAACAATGTCCTGACTGATATTCTCGAACCCGTTATTATCTCGGAGCTCGCGAGCGAGCTTTTTGACCGGGCGGCGCTGCTGCTGAGCCATCATCATGACTCGCTGGGAAACCTCTTCCTGTGAAGCGGTGATACCCTCCTTCTGAGCGATCTCTTCAAGAATGAACATCGTCTTCACGTTGTTCTTAGCCTGCGTCTCGGCGCTCTTCATGAGATCTTCTTGGTTTTCTTCAATTTCGCCCTCACTCATGCCCTGCTCATAACCACGGGAAACCATCTGATTCACCTGGCGCTGAGTTTCGTTAAAGACAATGTGTTGAGGCAGGTCAAAGGACATATCATCATTTAGGTGGGCAAGCAGCTGATTATCAATGATCTGATTGCGAGCCTGCTCCTGCTGCTGCTCAAACTGCTCGCGAACTTTGCCCTTAAGCTCCTCTAGTGATTCGGCTCCCATCGCCTTAGCGTGATCGTCGTCGAGGGTGGGTAATTCACGCTCCTTTACCTGCGTTACTTTGATATCATATTTCACGGTCTTGCCAGCAACTACCTCAACCGGAAAGTCCTCAGCATAGTCTGCATCAAAGGTCTTGGAATCCCCGGCGCTCATACCCTCGACTTCCTTCGATAGGCCGGGGATGAATTCGCGGGACTCTTCGCCCTCTTCTGGGACATCGACCCAATGACTTTCACCCTTGGCGAGTGGTCCTGCCTGTTCTTCGAGCTTGTCGGCAAGTGGTTCACCATCAAGCGTCGCTGTATAGTCAACCACAACCAAGTCAGTTGGGACAGCGGCTCGGTCCACATCATTGGGAACTGCTTGCTGTTTTCGCATGTTGTTGAGGTAGCCATCGATCATTTCATCGGTGACCTCCATCTTCTGAACTTCGACTTCGATTTCTTTGTAATCGGCAATTTCTACCTCGGGTTCGGTCACAACTTCAACCGCCAGCATATAGGAGCCGTCGGCTTCGAATTGTTCGCGCTCGACCTGAGCAATCCCGAGGATGGCCAGATTCTCTTTCTCGCGAGCTTCACTGTAGGCGGAGCGAGCCAGGCGATCCTTCAACTCGCCTTCGATGTCGCTGGCATAGCGCTTTTCGATCACGCTTGCGGGAATTTTTCCGGGGCGAAAACCGGGAACTTTGGCCTGAGCAGAGTAGGCAGCAACGATCTGCTTGCGAGTATCGGTAACCGTATTGGCTGGGATCTCGGCCGAGAGGCGCGCTTTGCACTCAGGGAGGCGTTCGACAGTAATGTTCATAGCTTGGGATTTCCTGAAGGGAAGAAGGTTCTTCCCAATAAGGGGCGGGAATCTAGATCAAGCCTTTCGTATTTGCACCCTATAAATTTCGCAGATTTTTTGAACGAAAACCGTCCGAGACGAGCCGCTAACCGGTCTCTATTCCCCAAGAAAGTTCGACATATCTAAAGGTAGCGAGCATTCCCAATCCTCACCTTTCCAACCAAAACCGGAAGCATGAAGGGCTTGGCGATTCATAAGAAGTTGGCGCTCGAGCGAAGAGGTCCAGCCCGTCTCAATGAATTGGAGGTAACAGGCGTCGTCAGGCCCGTAGATCTTGTCTCCTACGATGGAATGCCCCGAATGGGCCGCGTGTACTCGAATCTGGTGCATCCGGCCGGTCGCCGGGTAGCAGCGGAGCATCGCAAAACGATTCCCGTTGCTGGTTCTCTTCTCAAACCTTCGTTCGACCTCGAATCGTGTCAGGCTCGGCTTTCCGTCGGGATCTACGATCTGCTTCACCCAGATGGGTGAGTCCTCGACCTCGCCTTTTCTTCGAATGGGCTCTTCCACGGTGAATTGATCTTCCTTCGGCCAGCCCCACACCAGAGCGTGGTATGACTTGCGAAACTCCCGCTTTTCCATCGCGATACTGAGCTCGCGAGCGGCCTCTTTCGTTTTCGCGACGAGAACAATACCGCTCGTTTCTCGGTCGAGACGGTTAATGAGTGAAAGCTTTCCACCATTAGCCAATTCGTAGATGCACAGAGCCTCAAGTCCGTCCAACAGGGTCGGCGGATTCCCCGGAACCGACGGATGGACAAGAAGATGCGCCGGCTTGTCGACCAACATGAAGTCGTCGGTTTCATGCAGGACTGTGAATTGCGGGGTATGGAGGCGCAGATCGATAGGCAATCTTAATCTGGATCTTGATGTTAATCTTGCTGTTTTTCCGTTGTCCGGGTGCCATTTCAGGTCACAAAATCTAGGGTAGGTGCATAGGCGAGACTCGTCCATGTCTCGCCAAATCACTGGACTATCCCCCCTTTTGCGCTAGTGGTTCACCCTCCCCAACCTTCCTGGATTGTCACAACCCATGTCGGCTCCGAAACAACAAACACTCGCCTCATCGGCTACTGTAACTGGCACTTCTCTCCATACCGGGGAGCAGGTCACACTGACGTTGAAACCCGCCCCTGTCGATCACGGCATCAAGTTTCGCCGAATTGATCTCAACGACCAACCTTTTATCGACGCCCACGTTTCAAAGGTGCAAACCGTCGAACGGGCCACCACGCTCGCGGAAGGCTCCGTGAAAGTTCACACTGTCGAACACGTCATTTCAGCCCTTGTAGGGATGGGAGTCGATAATGCTATCGTCGAGATGGACGCCAACGAACCGCCCATCGGCGATGGTTCGGCCCGTCCGTTTGTCGACTGCATCAAAAAAGCCGGCATTGAAGAACAGGAAGCCTATGCGTCGATTTTCGAAATCCGTGAGCCCATCCATCTCGAGACCAAAAGCGGTTCACTGATCACGATCGTGCCCGACAAAAGCTTTCGCGTCTCCTGCACCCAAGTCGGCCCTGACGGTCGCATGACCCAGTTTTACTCTACCGAGGTCAATCCCGAGATCTACGAAAAAGAAATTGCTGATGCTCGGACTTTTGTTTTCTACGAAGATGTGGAGCCGCTTCTCGAGAAGGGCTTAATCCAGGGCGGCAGCCTAGAGAACGCGATCGTCATTAAGGATGAATCTGTCATGAGCAAAGAATCGCTCCGATATAAAGAGGAATTCGCACGTCACAAGATTCTCGACATCATTGGTGACCTCATGCTGAGCGGTAAACGCTTCATGGGTCACGTCATTGCTGTGAAGCCGGGGCACGGCCCCAACACGGAGATGGCCGCCAAGTTGGCCAAAACCTATGAGCAGACCCTTTCTATGGTGCCACCCGTCACTATTCCAACTGGAGAAGCGGTGATGGACAATATCGAGGTTCAGAAAGTGCTGCCTCATCGCTATCCCTTCCTCATGGTCGACCGAGTCGTCGGCTTCGAAGGCGACATGAAGTGCACCGGTGTTAAGCAGGTCACCACCAACGAGCCTTTCTTTCAGGGACACTTCCCCGGTCACCCCGTTATGCCTGGCGTCCTCCAGGTGGAAGCCATGGCTCAAGTGGCTAGCATCGTAATTCTTCGAACCCCGGAAAACCAAGGCAAGATAGGCTACTTTATGAGCGCCGATAAAGTGAAATTCCGTAAGCCAGTCATACCAGGTGACACGCTCATTATCGAGTCAGAAATCCTCAAGGTGCGCCGCAACATCGCTTACGCTCAGTGTCGCTGCCTCGTGAACGGGGAAGTGACTTCTTCCTGTGATCTTAAATTCGCCATCGTCACCTGAGTATTAGGAGTTACTCTTGCTTGAACCTCCTGACCTTCATGGCCAACAAGATTCATCCTACTGCTATAATCGATCCCGGAGCTGAACTGGGCGACGAACTCGTCGTTGGTCCTTATGCCCTTATCAGCGCAGGCGTTAAACTTGGCAACAGATGCGTTATCCACAACAATGTCACGATCGACGGCCCAACCGAAATCGGCGAGAACAATGAGTTCTACTCCTACGCTTCTATCGGGCAGCGCAGCCAAGATCTGAAGTATGACGGCGAGCCTACCTATCTCAAGATCGGAGACGGAAATGCATTCCGTGAATTTTGCACTGTAAACCGCGCTACCTCCGCAGGCGATGCCACTATCATCGGCAGCCATGGCAATTTCCTTGCCTACACCCACATCGGTCATGACTGCACCATCGGTGACCATGTTATTTTTTCTAACAACGCTACCCTAGGCGGTCACGTTGAAATCGGAGACCACGTTATTCTCGGAGGGCTGACCGGCATTCACCAGTTCTGCCGCATCGGCGCTCACGCCATCACGGGAGGCTTTACCAAGATCGTTCAGGACGTGCCACCCTACATGGTCGCCGACGGCAACCCTGCCCGCACCCGGGCAGTGAATAAAATCGGGCTCGAGCGGCGCGGTTTCTCTGAAGAAGCAAGGAATTCGATCAAATTCGCCTATCGCGCCCTCTTCCGCGAGGACCGCAACACTACCGAAGCGCTTGAAGTGCTCCGCTCAATGGAAGAAAGCACCGAGGAAGTCAAAAACATCATCGCCTTCGTCGAAGGGTCTCAACGTGGGTTACATTGAGGCCCATCAGAAGACGTCGTAGTTCTGTTCAGGATATCTCATCCATGGGCAACGCCGGGGGCGGGATCTCTCCCGTCCCGTTCGCGCTATTTCCCGGGGCTACCAATTTTGCGGAGACTCTGTATACTTGCGCCGATGAAATTCCTAACCCTGCTTTTCTCAGTCGCTCTCTTTTTCGCCAGCGCCTCCCACGGCGAGCAACCTAATATCATCTATATTATGGCCGACGATCTCGGCTGGGCTGAACTGGGAAGCTACGGGCAGAAAAAAATCGAGACTCCGCACCTTGATCGGATCGCATCAGAGGGAATGCGCTTCACCCAGCATTATACCAGTGCGCCGGTCTGCGCACCGGCTCGCTATTCGCTGATGACCGGCAAGCACGGCGGCCACTCTTATGTCCGATCCAATTACGAGATTGGCGATTGGGACAGCCACCAGGGGCAACTCCCGCTCCCTACTGAAGAAACCACCATCGCCGAGCTCCTCAAAGGTCAGGGTTATGCCACCGGCGCATTTGGGAAATGGGGACTCGGCCAACCGGGATCTGAAGGCGATCCCCTGAAGCAGGGCTTCGATCGATTTTACGGCTACAACTGCCAACGCCACGCCCACAATCTCTTCCCCGAGTACATCATTGACCAAGATAAGCGCATCCCTCTGGAAGGAAATACCGCGACGGTTTACGGCCAACAGTACGCGCCAGAGCTCATCGCCGATGCTGCCCTCGAATTCGTTGATGAGAACAAAGAAGGCCCCTTCTTTTTATATTACCCAACCGTTATACCCCACCTCGCCCTGCAGGTTCCCTATGACGAATTAGCTCCATATATCAACGAGTGGAATGAGACGCCCTACACCGGCAAGAGCTACCAACCACATCCCACACCACGCTCTGCCTATGCGGCCATGATCAGTTTCATGGACAAACAGATTGGGCGTCTTCTCGACAAGCTCGACGAGCACGGCCTCGCCGATAACACGGTTATCTTCTTCACTTCGGACAACGGCACCACCTTTCTTAAAGAGCAAGTCGACTATGAATTCTTCGAGAGTGTTGCGAATCTTCGTGGCCTCAAAGGCGAAGTCTACGAGGGTGGTATCCGTGTTCCCTTGCTTGTGCGCTGGCCCAGTAAAATAAAATCGGGAGAGACTAGTGATCTTCTCAGCACCCACTACGATGCCCTCGCCACTATGGCAGAGATTGCTGGCGTTTCCGTGAAACAAAAGCACGACGGTATTAGCTACCTCCCCACACTCCTCGGAGAGGAGCAGCCCGAGCACGACTTTCTTTTCTGGGATTTTGCGGGCTACGGTGGGCAGGTTGCCCTTCGGCAGGGAGATTGGAAAGCGATTGTCCCGAGCCTGAAGAATAATCCCGAAGGTAAGGTTGAGCTCTACCACTTGGCAGAGGATCCATCCGAGAAAACTAATCTCTCCGGCAAACACCCTGACAAGGTCGAAGCCTTCACCCGGCTCATGATCGAATCCCGTGATGAACCAGAGATCGAGCGCTTTCGATTCTGGAAATACGAGTGAGAGAACCGACAACGAACGTAAAATATTTCGGGGGGAGCATCTCCTTCCACTTTCTATAATCCTAACAATGCCCGAACTCGCTGAAGTTGAATTCTATCGCAAGCAATGGGATCCCGGCCTCGGCCAGCCCATTAAGAGGATAGCCACCCATCCCAAGGCCCGCATCTATCGCGACATCGCCGCCACCGCAGTGCAACGCGGGCTTAAGGGCCGTGACTTCATTCGCAGCCACGCCCACGGCAAACAGATGATGTTCGAATTCTCAAAGGGAGCCTGGATGGGGCTTCATTTGGGTATGACTGGAAAACTGCACACTCGCCCCGTCGGTTCAAAAATAGAAAAACACGACCATCTTGTGCTCGATCTCGAGCACACACAGCTAGTCTTTTCCGATTACCGTATGTTTGGAAAACTCACGCTCGATGTGACAGAAGATGGCGGAGCACCTGAGTGGTGGCAGGCTCTCCCACCACAACCTCAAGAGAAGGGCTTCACCAAAATTAGGCATCTCACATTCGCCCGACGTTTTCCGAAGACGCCAATCAAGACACTGCTACTTGACCAACGCGGCTACCCCGGAGTCGGAAACTGGATGGCAGACGAAATTTGCTGGAGGGCTCATATCGCTCCGCAAGCGCCAAGTAAAACCCTGAGCGACGAAGAAATTCATCTGATTTGGAAACTGACCCGTCAGGTCTCGAGAGACGCAATCCGTGTCATCAGCACTAAATGGGAAACCCCGCCAAAAAGCTGGCTCTTCACCCACCGCTGGAAAGATGGAGGAATTTGCCCGCGGCGCGCATGCCAAGGCGCTGAGCTCAAACGCGCCGACTTGAGAGGGCGCACGACCTGCTGGTGTCCAATTTGCCAGTCCGGTTAGGCTAAGAGATTCTGAGCCACCGTTCAATTTAGGCCTTTAATCCTCAGTCGGCTGACCTCGAAGTGCGTCCAGGATATATTCGCTCGGGCGGAAATCTTCGATAATTGCCTCCTCCTGATCACCTCGCTTCATGCGCACCTGCTTGATGTTGAAGTTAGGTGTTTTGTGAGGAGCAAAAAGGATGTCGTCGTGGGTCGAATTCTCGTGCTTCTTAAACATCTCTGGGATGATATCGCCACCCAGATGATCATCACGTCCAGTTGCGAGGTGACAAGTGCCCAACACCTTCTCGTCTTGGATGTCCGCCCCCGAGACGGGAAGCACTTGGGTGCCAAATCCGAGCTCTCCGAGTGTTCCTGTCATTGGATCATCAGCAAGGCGGGCATTGTGGGCATCAATGGTTTCCTGATTACCTTCGATCAAGGTGGAGTGAATGATGTTTCGATTCCTCACTTCAAGGACGCCCAATGTGCCGTCTTCGTATTTCATCGGGAACTGTCCGTTGGCATCCTCGGGCACAAAGTAGACTTCCCCAGCGGGTAGGTTGGCGATATCTGGAGTCATTCCTCGGCAAAGGCCATGGGACTTCTGAGCCTTTTGGGCGCCGAGCTCTAGGGAGGCAGTCAGGATTTTACCGTCCTCCAGTTCGAAATCAATTTCGATCGTGTCGGCATCAGTCATGGCGAGACGCATTTTCTCAGCATCCGAGCTCACTTCCTCATAATCGACCGCAAGGCCGGAATTTAAAATAACGTCATTAACTCCATGCAGGGTAGCACCACGGAATCCGTATTCCTTGCATTTCGCCGTCAGCGGTGCAGTGGCGGAGTATGTTGAGACGCAAAGAATGATGTCGTAGTTTGGGTAGATATCCCGGTCGAGATTGTATTCTTTCCCTTCGGCGTCGTAAGCTTCATCTTTCAAATCTAGGTTCGAACCATAGGTCATTGGGATCGCGAAAAGTTCGCCACCGGTCATGCCAAGGGCTTCCATCCCACCGTCTTTCAGGCCGAGATAAAATTCTTCGTAAGCTTTGCGTTGGATTTCATGTCCCTCTTCTTCAAGGAACTGATAACCCTTCATAAGGCTGACGTCATCGAGGTCAATCAAAACGCAGACTCTGCATCCCTGAGTGGGCTCGAAAACTTGCCCAAGAAGTCGCTCAAGTCTGAATTCCGGGAATACCCGCTTCTCCGGATTCAAAATAATTTCGCGATTAAGTGTGGCTACGGACATGACAACTAATGGTTCGTTTGATTCTGCTTGAGTTTGGGGCGAAAGCGACCGCCGAAATAGCAAACACAGATGCACGGCGACAACTCTTCTTTTTCAACATACGAGGAAAGAGTAAAAAAAGGGCACATAAATTCGATACAAACTTTCATTACTTGTTCCGAAGCATGATTTGAATAATTGAGAAACAGTAATCGATAAAACCCCGGATTTAATGATCAAACGACTCAAAATACGGGCAAATCTTATACTCAGAGAGATCTATGAAACAACATCAAGGTAGATCGTAAGCGGGCCCCTCTGCTAGCGGCGGCGCAATGTTAATAACTCCTAGCGAGCCTCATCGTCACCAAATGATCGCAGGCAAGAGCGACCCAGTTGTTGATGGAGCATCGAGCCTGCGACCTCGGCACCTCCAGAACCCCAAGATCGCTTAAGCCCCGCAGTAAGGGGATATCACCCCACCGAAAATAGCGCGATGACACTTTATCCCAAGCAAACTCAGAGGTCATGATGCTAGATCGGCTTCAATCGTTTCATGCCCTTCCAAATTGGGATATCCCAAGTTATTCACTGAGTTATTCACAGGTTATTCCTAGGTTATTCCCAAAACCACGGGAATTTTTTACCATTGCCCTACCTCCGCGAGCAATGCCCCATTTGAAGAGTCTCGTGATAGCCTGAACGGTAACGATAAAATTCACGCCAACCCGCACTAGGACTCGATTGGGATCCGTGCCATGCTAAGGCTGTTTTCAGTAATCATGATCAAATTTCTCCACACTCGCATTCGTGTCAGCAACCTTGATGCCACCATCAACTTTTATGAAACACTTGGTTTCAAGCTAACCCGCCGCACTGATAAGTCGCCCGCTGGCAACCAACTCGCATTCCTCGAACTCGACGGTAATGATCACTTCCTCGAACTCTGCTATTCCCCAGACTTCAGGGTCGAATTCCCTGAGGATCTTATGCACACCGCCGTCGGCGTCGAAGACATCATGGCCTATTGTGATCGGGTCGAGAAAAGCGGTATCGAGATTTGGCCGGGAGACTGGCGTGAGGCCTTCCCCACTGGAGCGAAAACCAAAATGGCTTTTGTCACTGATCCAGATGGATACGAGGTGGAAATTCTGGAGCGTTGATCCAGGTGTGTTTCTCTCTATTTTTAAAGCCTCCCCTCGTCCCGAAGGGCTGTTTGCGGGGTCCTTCGAACCAAACCCCTTAGATTTTTAATTAATTTTTGATTACAAGCGGCTGAAGAGTTACCCGTTTACTGGCGTCTTTAATCCATTCCTTGAGGAACGATGAATTGGCTTCGATTGGTAATCCCCGTAGTGGTGATGGCAGTGACCATCGCCATTCTGCCCAGTTGTAAAACGGCTCCCACGTCGACGAAAGCAATCCTTTGGGAGCGAGAACTGGGTGCAGTCGCAGAGACCGCCATGAGCCCCAACCGCGCCCACGAAGAACTCAACATCAAGGTCGATCTCATTCCGAAAGGTAAATACGGCCGCCGCATCTTCCGTCAGATGCAGCCCCGCTATATCACAATTCATAGCACCCAGAATCCTACTGGTGATGCCTACGCACATTCCAAGGCACTGAAGCGCGGCGCTCTGCGTGGCGGTGTATTTGGTTACCTCTGTTGGCACTTTACCGTACAAGACGATGTTGTGATCCAGCACATCCCCACTGATGAACGAGGCGAGCACGCCGATTTCGACGGCCCCGGCAACCGCTACTCGATCGGTATCGAAATGTGCGAACACCGGGGCAATGACCAGATCTCGACAATGGAACGTACTGCGAAACTAGCTGCGACCCTGATGTATTATCATCAGATCCCTGTTGAGAATGTCCGAGCTCACTACCATTGGCCCCGGGACGGGTACGAAACCCCCAACAAGAACTGCCCTCACTTTCTGCTTGAAGGTGGCCGCCCCGGCACGACCTGGCGTTGGTTTGTGGGCAGAATTAATCGTCACCATCAACGACTCGTAAGCTACGACGAATCTCTTCAGGAAAAGCAAAAGCAGGAAGAGAGAGATCGCCGCTCGAGAGAAATCGTGCAGTTGCCCTACTTACACCGCTTCATCTGTGTTAGATCGCTTGCCTAGTTTGACAACTTGATTCTCGGGATGGCCGCAGAGGCTCAGTTGCGCTTCCTTCGAGTCCCTGTAATATTTGGCGACGCAACTTGCTACCCACTACCGGTAAACCCGATGAAACCGCGCTTCCCTTTAATTCTGTCGCTAGTTCTGCTCGCATCAGTGTTTCAGTCAACCCCGGCCGAGGCTAAACTTGATCCGAGCGATGAGTATATCCTTCTCGTCGGAGGTCCCGCCCTTCTCCAATGGGAAAATTTCCGGCACGAGGAACAACGCCATGATCGCTGGTGGGGTAACTTCGTTCGCGCGGCCAGAATCCGCATCCAGCAACTCCAAGAAGCGACCAACAAAGAGATCAATCTCACCCTCATGGTTTACAAGCCCGGTTATATCACTCGGGCCCACGAAGATGGTGATCCCCTCATTTCATACATTGAAAGTGTTAGAGATAAATTCGGGGTGCGCCTCATCTGGTTCAGTTCCACTGGCGAACTGATCGACTACATCAATCGCGGCCAGAATCGGTCAAAGATGAAAATTTCGGGCTTCGAATACTACGGCCACTCCAACAAATACTGCTTCGTCTTTGACTACAGCAACGAAATCCTCGGCGCTTCAAAGTGCTTCCTCCACCAGAGTCAACTAACTCAATTTGACCGGAAGGCCTTCGCCAGGGGCTCCTACTGCAAAAGCTGGGGCTGCCACAGCGGCGAGTCTTTCTCCGCTGCGTTTCGCAAAGCTACCGGGCGCAAAATGATTGGTGCCGTTGGCAAAACCGACTACTCAGAAGTCTGGAAACAAACCCTTCCTTTCATCTCGCCGGGAGGGCGCTGGACTAGCTAGTTGGAAGTCTCCAAGCGGTGTAAGACGTGGCAGATTGTGTCCGATTTTTGCAACATTTGCGTGAAATTCGTCGAATTCGTGGTCTTTTCCTACCGGAACCGGCAACAGACCGGGAATCAAAACTGAATCTTCTCCCATGCAGTTCGACGAACTAAAACAGCTCTACGACCTCCCCTTTTTCGAACTGATTCAGCGTTCGAGAAAGGTGCATGAAGCCAATTGGCCCGAAAATGAAGTACAGCTTTGCACTCTGCTAAGTATTAAAACTGGTGGCTGCTCCGAAGACTGCTCCTACTGCGCCCAGTCCGCACGCTACAGCACGTCGGTTGAGGCGGAGCGACTGATGGAAAAAGAGGACATCCTCGAGCGAGCGAGATTCGCCCTTGAAAATGGCTCCACCCGCTTCTGCATGGGCGCCGCATGGAAAGGCGTCAGAGATGGCACAAAACGCTTCGACCAAGTTCTCGACATTGTCGAATGCGTCTCAGAGTTAGGTATGGAGGTCTGTACGACACTTGGCGAGCTCGGAGAAGTTGAAGCGCAGAAGCTCAAAGAAGCAGGAGTGACGGCCTACAACCACAATATCGACACTTCCCCCGAGCACTACAAGAACATCGTCACTACGCATAGCTTTCAGGATCGACTCAATACCCTTCGTCATGCGCAAGACGCTGGCATGGCCGTCTGTTCTGGCGGCATTCTTGGTCTCGGGGAGAATACCGAAGACAGACTCAAAATGTTAGAAGTCCTCAGTGGCTTTAATCCGCAACCTGAGAGCGTTCCGATCAACTCACTCGTCCCCATCCCTGGCACCCCCATGGCCGAGCAACAGGGCGTTGATTCCTTCGAAGTGGTTCGCATGATCGCCATAGCTCGGATCGCTATCCCGAACGCTAAAGTCCGCCTCTCCGCTGGACGAACTCAAATGAGCGAGGAACTACAGACCCTCTGTTTCTTTGCTGGTGCCAACTCCATTTTCTATGGCGATAAGTTGCTTACCACGAGCAATCCGCAGTCAGCAGCCGATCAAGCCCTCCTTGGGAAACTCGGCCTTAAACCTCAGCAGCCCAATCGAGACCTAGAGCCCCCCAAGGCTGAGGATTCTAGGCCTCTCGAGCCAGCCATCCCCCAGGGCTGAATAACTTCCGCTTCAGGATGAAGTGGCGCTGCTCCAACCACGCGTTCGATCTCTCCGCACAAGGTGAGATCATGGGAATAGTCAATGTGACGCCTGACTCGTTTTCTGACGGTGGAAAATTTGACAAAGCTTCCGCTGGCATCGCGCGGGCGCTCCAACTGTTGGAAGAAGGCGCCGCCATCATCGACATAGGAGGAGAATCAACACGTCCCGGAGCTGATGATGTTTGTGCCGAGGAAGAGACCCGGCGGGTCATCCCGGTGATTGAGGGTATTCTGAAAGAAGCTCCAGAAGCCTGCCTCTCCGTCGACACGTCTAAGGCGCCCGTTGCCAGGGCCGCGATCGATGCCGGGGCAAAGATCATCAATGACGTGACCGGCTTTCGCGATCCGGCCATGATCGAACTCGCCTCCGAAACCGGCGTTGGCGTTGCCGTGATGCACATGCAGGGCACGCCGCGAACGATGCAGTCGAACCCAAGCTACGACGATGTCATTGCTGACATCCGTTCCTTCTTCGAAGAACGCAACGCCACCCTGACTGCGGCCGGTATTGATTCGGAGGCGATCGTCTTCGACCCCGGAATCGGTTTCGGAAAAACGCAGCAACACAATCTCACCCTCCTGCGCCACCTCGATCAGCTGATCGTATCGGGACGACCTGTCCTGCTTGGCGTATCGAGAAAGTCGTTCATCGGACGTATCCTCAAGTCAGACGACATCGCTGACCGCAACTGGCCGACCGTTGGCATTACAGCACACGCCTGCGCGCTCGGGGTTCCCCTTCACCGGGTTCACGAGGTGAAGCCGAATCTCGATGCCCTGCGAATGGCAGAGGCGATGCGGTAGTCCGTTGGCTCGCGGAGGCGCATTCGGTTGGGCAGGAGTTCGCCCTCCATTATAGCGTTGATCCGCAGCGAGGTGGGCCTTTGAATTTTGATCGCGAACGTCAGAGGTGACTC
>DCQY01000097.1 GCA_002323995.1 Akkermansiaceae bacterium UBA1506
GACCGATTGCCCCGAGATAGAAAACTTCATCCCCTCTCCCGAAAGCACCGTCGCTTCGAGCTTTTGTTCCCCTGGCTGCACTGTCAGTCGACGATGCAGAACTGTCGCCGCTCCGATCGTCTCAGCGAGCGGGCTCTCTAGAACACTTCGTCCGAGCACTTCGTATGACAGAGTAATCTCATCGCCGAAGGGATAATAGCCACGATACCGGATTTGCTCCGATGGATACAGAGTGGGCTTCCCGAGATCAGGAACTGGGTTCTCCGCCCGTCCGTCCCATGACCACTGCCACTGGTCGGTGCCGGGAAGATTTTCAAACCTTTCTGTCGGAAGTCCCGGTGCACGAAGCTTGTGATGAAGCGTGTAGCTAAAATCGAGGAATCCTCCCTTCCACGCGCCGATCGAGCGCATGGACCCCAGATCGTAGGCAACTGTCGTCTCATTTCCCAAATCGATAACAAGCGCATTGGGACTGCTGATCCGCTTCCGGTCAGCTCGATTAACTGGAGTGCAGAGAGCTTTGCCAAAGTCTCGCAGGTAGCCCTTCGCGGCAAGCCGCTCGGTCCTCATGATCTCTTCCTGAGACGCCTCAGGACTCACCGGCATGTTTGATATGTAATCCGGATCGACCGACACGTAGAGCTCGGGAGCATTTTTCTTCACCAACTGCTCCCGAATGTAGTGGATCACCTTGTATCGCTCGGACGGCTCCAACTGGGTGGCCGGCATCATGTTGCGAAAACCGTAGGTGACGGTTCGGAACATGCTGAGCGGATCACCCCCGTTCTCCATGGGAAATTTCGAAAAGAACCGGGACAACGGGTTTACCGGAGGTGTGATGCCGTCTTTACTATGGCAAGCCACACAGTGCAGCTCGTAGAGTTGCTTCCCCTCGTCGAGGTAGGCTTCGTCCCGGTCACTTTCAGAAAAGAATGCAAGATCGCGGTGATTAACATTTTCAAAATCATTGAAGGCGACTAGAGATTCGCCAAACTCCTCACCGACAAAGAGCCGCTCTACCTCATCAGCTGAGAGGGCGCGCTCGTGGAGTTCAAAGTCATCGACCAAGCCGTTGAATTCCACAGGTTGCCGTTCTTCGTGCAAAAGTTTTGGCCCGATAAAATACTCGTCAAAAGGCAGTGAATAGCTCATCGAAGCCTTTGACCCGAACTCCATTACATCGCCATCCAAATACAGGGTCGCACCGGTGTCATGGGCACAGGTAATGACAACGTGGCGCCAGCCGCCCGGGGACACTTCGCCGGCCTCCTTCACCCAGCGACGTTTAGCGTCACCTCCTACTTTTTCCAACCGGAGCCTGCCATTGCTAAGCGACAACTGATATCCCTCCCCTCGTTGCCGGTTCGAAAGGACACTGAACAGATCTCCCTTTTCAGTCGAATCGGCTTGAAACCATAGAGACACTGTCCACCTCGGCAACTCACCCACAGGCATTCCCTGGAAGGAGCCGCGGCTCATCGCGAGCCCGGAACCCAATACCGGCGTTCCATCTTTGGTCGGTCGCGGACGACCGACATCAAACTCGATGGGCTTCTCCTCCGCATTCAAATCAATCACGGCACAAATGGCCAGCAGAACCGAGAAGAGCCGGATAAAATCGGATAGCATGGTGCAAAGATGAATCGAACCCGCTGATTTTCCAATAACCGATTTAAGGCTATTTTTTTACTCGGGAGGAGGCTGCGACTTCGAATTCTTCGCGAATCTTCGACCACATCGCTTCATTATGTTCCCGCCCAAGCCCGTGTCCTTTATTCGGGTAAATCAAATAACCTTTCGGCGCCGTGATTCGGTTGTATGCGGCAAAATTCGTTGTCGGCGGGCAAATTCTATCCTGCAAGCCAACCCCCATAAAGACCTCGCATTTTATCCTGTCACATAGATTCATTGCGTCAAAGTAGCTCATCGTGCGAAGAGTTTTTTCCCACGTCCGACTTTTTCGCTCCCCGATCCAACGATCCATCTCAGGCCAGTGGGTAAGCTTGAAGTAACTATCCCAATCAACCAAAAATGGAATATCAGCGATACATAGTGCAATTCTGTCATCCAATGCCGCGGTCGCAAGAGCAAAACCTCCACCCTGGCTCGCTCCCCATATCGCGATCCTTTCTTTATCTACCGCATCAAGAGAGCAGAGGTAATCGAGCGCCCTGACACAATCAAGATATGCCCCCCTGTAGAAATAATTTTCTTTTTTATCCAGTCCTCGAATCCAATAGTCTGCGGGCTTCCCCGGAACCTCGTCTTGACTGTTTCCGTGGCCACGCGGATTAAAGGAAAAAACTACCATGTCATCCCATTTCCCCAGCGGTCTGCTCTGATTACCATACCCGGGAACGCGGATTACTGCGGGGTATTTTTTCATCGGCTTCGCATCAACCGGTTTTTCAAGCCAACCTCGCACCGTGATCCCTCCGAAACTCTTCAGCGAAATCTCTGACGTGGCAATGCGGTCGTTTGGCTTTCCCTCAATTTCGTCAGTAAGTGGCGCAGGTGCGACGCGGCGCAAATCTCCAAGTGACTTTTGCCAAAATTCGTCAAAATCTGAAGCCTGACTCAACGCCACGGAAACCTTCTCAGGCAAACACCCTACCCTCCGTTTTGAACTAAGCACCTCTTCTTGTGAAAACACCAAAAGACATTCAGTGTCGACGAAACCAGGGGCCGCAAAACGATAGCTTGTTGAGGCCGTTTTCGTCTCTCCAGGTAGAAGATTAATCGATTGCTTCTGAGGAGGCGAGAGTTCAAAGGCTACTGTCTTATGGCTCCACTGCAGGCTGAAGGTGGCCGGATCGCTCGAACGATTTCTAATCGTGGCAATAAGTGTTACCTCTTCGTCTACAGCGCTAACGAGACCTTCTTTTGGATCACTGGAAAGCGATATCGAAACAGACTTTTTCGTTGCCGCTACGGAACTGAAAGCGGTCAGAGAGACTATCAAGACAAGAATTACCATGGCCAACTCGTTGGTTAAACTTATCTTCTTT
>DCQY01000140.1 GCA_002323995.1 Akkermansiaceae bacterium UBA1506
ACAAGGTCCCACGCTATCGTGGCCCCGTCAGCGTAGGATAGGTCACCGGCAATTGTCTGGGTTCCAACGGATCCTGCGTCGATTGTTGCACCCGCATGATGGGTGCCGTTGGCTCCAATACTTACTGACGATCTGGCGGCAAGATTTGCGCTATTACGGCTGGTGGTATTATCAGCGAGCAAAGTGCCGGAACCACCCAGATTGGCGGTTCCTGTTCCATTGCCGACAGTCACGTTTCCGAAACCAACTCCGCTACCAGCGGTGTTGTTGACCAGCAAGGTTCCGGAAGTCACGGTGGTCCCGCCGGAGTATCCGGTGGCGCTACCGCTGTTTCCGCTGACCTCCCAAGTGCCATCGGTATCTACTTCTAGGGCAACGGTTTGATTGCCATCGAAAGTTGCGACCCCATTATCAAGGATTGTTCCCTGAATTTGGTTGGTGCCGCCAGCATAACTGCCGGCAAGAGTCAGGGTTCGAGCCTGGATTCGAGGAGCTGTGTTATTATTCTCCACTTGGCTGAACTGGGAATTGGTAAAGACCAAAGCGCCGGTGCCGTCGTTTTTAATCGTGCCGCCGATACCGGGATCTGTGTGAGTGTTGCTGAACCAAAAGTTACCCACTTGCACCCGCTTGTCAGTTGAATCGCCGCTACCGGTGTAAAGTAGGGTGCCGAATTGGTTACTGTTATTGGTGATGCTGTTGTTGGCATTGACACCGAGGACGAGCTGGCCTCCCGCTCCCGCGTGACTCGCCTCACCGGCATTACCGATTGAGGCCACTGAGGTAATGGCTCCAACCACTAAGTTGCCCTTGAAATCGTTGTTTGCGTTGGCCAAAACGACGGTGCCTTGTCCATCAAAGTTTGCGCTCTTATAGGTAGAACGCGTAAAAAAGTGGTTGCCACTGATTTTACCAGACACAGTCAACACGTCATTTCGTCCCGCATCGACTCGGAAGCCAGTGTCGCCAGACTCACTGGTTACAAGAGAACCAGACAACTCTCCGCTATGACTTGTCGCCCCTGCGTTATCAAGGCGAATGATCTTTGTGTCATTATCACCGACAAAAATATCATTGGTGACATTCAGGTTATTTGCGTCGAGATCAAGAATGGGATCCCGCTGCTGATTACCCGCAAGGTTGGTTGCTTCGATCGTGACGAGTCCCGTGCCGAGCGCGTTACTATTGGTGATGCTGAGCCGACCCTCACCGATCACTGTTCCTCCCGTATAGGCATTGTTTCCGCTGAGGGTCACTGAATTACCACCTCCATCGTTTAATGTATCGCCGTCAGCTACCAACACTGAGCCATCGCCGATAATGCGAGAACTGATCACGATGTCGTTTCCGCCGGAGCTTGTTGAGGTATTACCTCCGCCGAGGGTCATCGTGCCATCGATTGTGATGTTGCCGCCGGAGATGTTGTAGTCGTTCGTCGGAAGTTCGGGGTTGACCGTCATATTGCCGACACGAACATTCCCTTGAACAACCACGTTGGTGCTAGATCCATTATCGTCAAAGGTGACACTGTCGCCGTCGAAGAAAAGGGTGTCAGTTCCACCAGTCCAGTTCTCGGTTGTGTTCACATCCCAGAAAGTTGGGTTGGTGCCATCGGTGCCCGCCCATGTCTTGGCTTGATACCCTGCGTCGTAGGTAATGGCAGTAGAAGTAAAGGCGAGTCCGGCGCCTGCACCACGAGCGGAGGTCGGAGCATTGGTGACGGTGAATTTTGACGTGTCGTTGAAGCCTACGTTTGTGCCGTTGCCGTAAACGATCACGTCAAATGCCCCTGCGCCTGCCTTGTTCTGCAGGTCAATGGTCACGTTACCGGTAACGGCGGTGAGGTCGAACTGACCGGTGCCGGTGGTGCCAAGGGCCCCCGCAGTCATTCCGTCAACAAGGAGGGTGTGGGTAGTTCCATTGAAAATGATGTTGCCGCTGGTCGTGCCTTCACCACCAAGATTCGCACCACTTGCTACAGCGATGTTGGAACTGTTGGTTCCGTTGATATTGAGAATACCCTCGTTGACTGACGTATTCCCAGTGTAGGTATTGGCCTTGCCGAGAAGGGTCACGGTATTGCTGCCAGTCTTAGTGACACTGATCGTTCCGTTGCCAGCTGTGTTGTTGTCGAGAATGTTTCCAAGTATTTCGATGTCGCTGGTGCCGCCCAAGGTGAGGGTTCTGTTAACAGTCACATTTGGCCTGGCTTCGTTGAATCTATGAACGCCGCCGCCAACAGTCCCTGTCACTTTTAGGGTGCCGGTGCCATTGTTGATGAGAGAACCTCCGCCTGTCCTAGTCTCAGCGGCATTGTTGTCGCCGATCCGGAATTCCTCAGTCAGGATGCCAGCTCCCCCAGTGTAATAGAGCGCACCATCGAAAGTATTGCTTCCGAGCGTGATATCACCGGTTCCGATGTCTTTGAGCTCGTTTACGATCATATTTCCCCTACCGATATTTAGGGCTCCATAGAGGGTCTCCGTGGGTAAAAAGCGCAGGGTTCCGCTGCTGTTTTTTTGGAGGGTCCGACTGAAATTGTCTGTGGTGAACTTACCGATGAAATCCATATCAACGAATAGACCGGTAGCGGTGTCTAGGGTGCGATCATTAGAGGTCGTGTCGTTTGCGCCAAGAACCATGGTGCCCCCGTTTACATGCACATGGACGTCGACAATCGATGTGATATTCCGTTTGTTGACGCTTCCGACGTTATTGTTAATTTGGCGCTGCGGATTGGCAGAGTTCGGGTTATCGCCGTTGAAAATTAGCTTTCCGGTGCCAACGGTATCGACCACGGAGATTTGGGACATGACCGCAACGTTATTTGTGCCCCCGTTACCAAGAACAAGGTTCTCGTGGAGGTCGATGGTTTGTCCGTTGATGTCCAATTGCACATCAAAATCCGAAAAAGTTGCGTTGTTGCGCTGCTGCACGAAGACCCTTCCGACTCCGAGCGTATCGTCTGTCAATATCGTGTTCGGATTACTAAAGATCCACCGATCGTTGTCGGCACTCGTTAATCCCAAGCTCAAAGCGCCATCTCCTATCACGGTAATGTCGCGCGTTCCGTCGTCATCATCGAGGGTGCCGCCGGAGATAATCAGCCGCGGCGTGGTCGTATCGGTAACGTTACCGTTGATGGTCCAGACCCGGTTTGCACCAGCGACCCGCAGATTGACATCGGTGATGGTCGCGGCGGCATTTTCTTTACCGGCGGAGCCGTCGTTGTAAGTAATATTGTTGAGTGTCAAGGAACCGGTGCCGAGCGAGTCAGTCAAAGATGCGACAAAGCCATTGGACCCCGTAACCGCGGCCGTATTTCCACCCCCGAGAGTGAGCCCCGTGATGGTGTTGTTGGTGCCATTGATGTCTACAGTACCGGTAGTGCCTTGTGCTGTCTGAGCGTTGTTGCGCGCCGAAATATTCAAAAAGTCGTCGGAGTCAAGCGCTGTATCTGAACCCAAAATGAGGGTTCCTCCATTGACAAGAAACCCGCCGGAGGAATTGTTGCCAGACAATAGAAGCGTGCCGCCGGTGGCTTCATTGTTTGCCGCTCTCATTGAGAGATCCCGGTCAGTCCCGTCATTAATAATGTTGCTCGTAATCGTGAGCTCGGCTGAGGTGGGATCAACATCTGGATTGTCGTGGACGACAAATGTCCGGTTGGCTCCTGTGACCTGAATGGTTCCTCCGCTAACGGTGGCTACCGAGGCGTCACTGTTGTTGGCCCGGTCTTCGTAGTTCATCCCTGTGTTGAGAATCAGCGTGTTATTGCTCCCGATGTTAACGAAGGCATTCCCAGCTTGCCCGGTGGTATCTCCGAGGATGATCAGGCTATCAAACTGCTGAGTATCGGTATTTACGTTAAGCGTACCGTTTCGAACCTCCATCACTCCGCGTCCGAAACTACCGGTAACGGTTGCTGTTGCCCCATCCTTAATGATCGTCCGCATGACATTCCCTGTGCCAGCCTCTACCTGACCATTCAGGAGCAAATCTGCTCCTCCCACAAGAAAGTCGACTCGGGTGGCATCACCCCGCGTCAGGTTTCCGTCGATCTGCACAGAACGACCATCTGAAGACCCAGCCAGATCGCCAACTTCAAAACGTTGCACGCCAGCTGTTGTTGCGCCGGTCCCAACAGCGATATCTCCGGTGAAAATGATTTTGTTGGTGGTTGATTCGGTGTCGATCCGGAAAGTTCCGGCAGATCCATCTCCAATCGTGATATTCGCGGCTATCGTTTGGTCGGCAGCAAGGTCCGAGTCGGTGTCGACTCCGCCAGAGCCGGCGAAAGTTAAAGTGTCAGCTCCCGCTATGCCGATGGTGTAGGATGACGTGGTATTTCCATTAAATATGAGATGGTTAATTGACTGGCCACCCTCCAGGTTAATTGCTGCTGTACCTTGGGCGGAATTAAAAATCGCGTTGTCCGCCAAACCGGGGAACGAAGCATCAGCAGTCCAGTTGGTTGGAGTGGACCAAAGGCTGTCCCCACCTCCATCGTCCCACGTAAAATCGGCGGAGAAAAGGTTTGAAGGGATCAGAGCCAAAGAAAGCAAAGTGGCAAAAGATGCTTTTAATGGTCGATTGAACAGGGCGTTAGGGGTCATGAGTTGGCAAGATTACGATGAACTTGTTTGCGGCAAAATATATGTAACGCGCGAAGTTTGAATGGCTATAGGGAGGAATCCAAGGAAATCTTTTGCAAAAAATAACCCATTTGGGGGGGGTAGAGAATTTAACCCAGTGAACGGAAACAATTCTTTGGTGCGCAGCGGACTACTACCGATCTTTCACTTGTTTCGGGGACCGTCCAGTAAAAGGGATCCAAAGAGGCATAAGTGGTGAGTTTTGTCCGCGGTCAAATCTATTGGTCGAGGAGAGACCTAATGAGAGAAAAGTCTCTGTTTTTGGCCGAAGCGAGAGGCAATTCCTGTTCGCTCTGTGAGAATTTTCTGCGATGTTTAATGGCGACTCCGGGCTGACTCATCAAAGGGTCTCAACTTTCAAACAATCCATGACGGCAATCACTCAAGAATCAAATGCTGAAGTGCTGGCTCCGGCCGGTTGCTATGCCTCGTTGCAGGCGGCAGTCAGTGCAGGGGCGGATGCAGTTTATTTTGGATTGGCCCAGTTAAACATGAGAGCGCGCTCGCGGCGTTCGTTTCACCTTGTCGATCTTCCGGAAATTATGGAGCGTTGCGAGGCTGGACATATCCGCGGTTACCTGACTCTCAACACCCTGCTCTACGATCACGATATCAAGCTGTGCTACAAGCTTCTCGAAGCGGCCGCGAAGAATGGAGTGAATGCGGTGATTGCGTCTGACATGGCATGCATCATGAAAGCCCGTGAACTTGGGCTAGAGGTGCACCTGTCGACCCAACTTTCGGTATCCAACTACGAATCGTTCAAATTTTATGCCCAGTTTTGTGATCGGATCGTGTTGGCTCGAGAATTAAATTTATCGATGATTCGCAAGTTGCGTGAGCAGGTGCTGGCGGATGATCTGCGGGGTCCTTCGGGGCGGGTGGTCGAGATTGAAGCTTTTGCTCACGGTGCGCTTTGTGTCGCAGTTTCAGGACGTTGTGGGATGTCGCTTTTCACCGACAACGCTTCCGCTAATCGTGGTGCTTGCGTTCAAAACTGTCGAAAGGAGTATATTGTTAAAGATCCTGAGACCGGCAAGGAGCTCAAGGTCGACAATAACTTCGTGATGTCGCCAAACGACATCTCGACTATTGAGTTTCTCGATCAGGTGCTTGAAGCCGGAGTTCACACTTTGAAGTTGGAAGGGCGCGGCCGGGCTCCTGAATATGTGAAACTCGTCACGCGCGCCTATCGCGAAGCCGTCGACGCCGTCCATCAGGGTTCTTATTGCGAGGAATTTGTGGCGAAGCTTCTGACCGACATCGAAAAGGTTTACAACCGCGGGCTTTCCGATGGCTATTACCTTGGGAGAGAGCAAGGCTGGTCAGGTAGCCATGGATCCAAGGCGACTCATCAAAAGACCCTCAAGGGCCAAGTGACTCATTATTATTCTAAACTCGGAGTAGCTGAAGTCCGGGCGACAGCTGATGTCAAAGTCGGCGACGAATTTCTGATTATCGGAGAAACCACCGGGGTTGTCGAAGGGATTGTGGAAGAGCTTTATCTTGATGCTGGAAAGGTTGAAGAGGCTAAAGCCAAGCAGGTCTTCTCTGTTAAGGTCAGCAATAAAGTCAGAAAGAATGACAAGTTCTTCACCATGGAGCCGGCAGCCGTGGTGGCAAATTGAGCAGAATCCATCATCGAGAAATGTTTCTCAAAATCGCCCATAAAAAACCCGAGTGTATCGGGTGCATGCTCTGTGCTGAGGTGGCGCCGGAATACTGGGCGATGGATGAAGACGGCGAGGCTCAATTGATCAACGTCGCCCGTGAGGATAAGACCTTCCAATATGGAGAGGGTCTGGAATCAGACCGGGAAATTCTCAAGGAAGCCGAAACTGGCTGCCCGGTGAACATTATTCGGGTCGAGTAGCGCGCTCACTTGTGGACACGCGAGGCAAATTTTCGCAAAATTGTCTGCGCTCTCCCGTATGAATTTTCGCTAGCGACCGCAGCCGAAAACCAGTTGGCTGAAGATTCCTGATTTAAACATGAAAATTACAACGATTATTTCCTCTCTTATCCTGTTGCTGACTTTGGGCAACGCAAACGAAATCGCTGAATCCCAACAACAGTGGATTGAGGTCTACAAGAAGCAGGCCAATATTCCGGAAGCGGGGGCGATGTTAATCAATCAAGACGAGGAGCCTGATTTGAGCGACGGGTTCATCGATCTCTACAATGGGAAAGATCTCAAAAACTGGGAGCCGAAAGGTGGTAATTGCACTTTTGAGGCCAAAGATGGCTACATTGAAGGCACCTGTGTGCCTGGATCACCCAGCACTTATCTTTCAACGAAGAAGAACGACTACACCGATTTTGTATTCACGGCAGAGCTGAAATACATCGTTGATGGAAACACCGGGATCATGTTTCGAGCAGGCGCCAAGCCCGGCAAAAAAGCAGAGACTGTCTTCGGCCCTCAAGCGGAAATGGAAGCCTTCTCCAAGGAGCGTTACTGGTCGGGTGGAATTTACGGACAGAGTGCCGGCGGTTGGATTTACCCGATGTGGCTGGATGCTCACGAGGCGACCCGGAATTCGATGAAGAGGAGTGACTGGAATCGAATCACGATCAAAGCCGATGGAAAGACCATCAAGACCTGGCTAAACGGTAAGCCGGCGGCCCACTGGACAACTGACGAATACAGCAAGGGATTCTTTAGTCTGCAAATTCACTCGGGCAAAGAAGGACAGATCCAGTTCCGAAATATCAAGGTCAAAGAGCTGAAGTAAAGCCCAGTAACCGCGAAGGCAATGAAAAGGTTGGGACTTCTAATTATCGGACTGGTTGTTTGCAACCTTTCACTGGCTGAGGAGCGCCCTAACGTGCTATTTATAGCGATCGATGATCTTAATGATTGGATTGGTTGTCTCGATGGCCATCCCCAGGCTCTGACTCCAAATCTTGATGAAATTGCTTCGCGAGGAGTTCTTTTTGCCAATGCCCATTGTGCGGCGCCAGCCTGCAATCCTTCTCGCGCAGCGGTTTTTAGTGGAATGATGCCTCATCACTCGGGTGTCTGGGGCAATAAAAGTGGTTCGATTGGGAAGTTGATGCCGGACGCAACCCTTCTTCCCGTTGCGTTTAGGGAGGCTGGTTATCGGACGTGGGGAACCGGAAAAATGCTTCACAGCAGCAAATCGGGCCCATTCGAGGAATATTATTCGGTGGAGCAGCGTTGGAGTCCTCTGTCTTCAAAAATGGTGAAATATTCAAAGAAAAGTCTCCCAAGCAAAAGTACTGATGACCCACGGCATGTGGTCGAGCACGGTGGAAAGACTTACGTGCTCCCCTTGAATCGGATGCCATCGGATCGCAGGCCTCATACGAATGATGGTGAATCACACGACTGGGGTTCATGGGATGTGCCAGATTCCGATTTTGGTGATACTCAGATCACCGATTGGGCCATTGATAAGATAAATGAGGAGGGAGATCAGCCTTTCTTTCTTGGGGTCGGTTATTACCGACCTCACATTCCGCTGTGGGCACCGGCAAGGTTCTTTGAACGCTTTCATGATAATCCGGGGAAGTTACCTCCGTTTAAAGAAGATGACCTCGATGATTTGAGTGAGGCGGGCAAGCGTTGGGCCTTGGAACCAATTACAGCGGGGAGTCATGAAACGACTGTGAGGTTTGGTGAATGGCAGTCCGCTGTCGAAGCCTACCTTGCCTGTGTGACATACGTGGATCACGAAGTTGGCAGGCTTCTCGAGGCACTTGATCAGTCCGGACATTCTGACCACACCATTATTGTCTTGTGGTCAGATCATGGGTGGCACCTTGGTGAAAAGCAGCACTGGGGCAAATGGACGGGTTGGGAGCGGTCTACCAGAATACCCCTGATGGTTGCGCCTGCGAAGACGATGGCAGACGAATTTGCGGAACCGGGGTCGAAGTGCGATCAGCCCGTGGGGTTGATCGATCTTTTCCCTACTTTGACTGATCTGTGTGATGTTGAAGCTCCCGGTGAACTCGATGGAGAGTCGTTAGTGCCCCTGTTGAAGAACCCACGGCAAGACACGGGAAGGCTTCTCTTTACTCTCTTTGATCCCGACAATATTTCAGTACGTGATTCTCGCTGGCGCTACATTCGTTACGCAGATCAGTCGGAAGAGCTCTATGATCTGAAGAATGATCCGAATGAATGGTATAACCTGAGTGAATCACCCGAGCACTTCTCTGTCAGGAAGAAGATGAGGGCTAGCGTGGGCGACTTCTTAGCGGAATGAAGCTGATTCGGTCGCGATTCTGACCTGACAGCACCTAGAGTCTGCAGGCCTGACGCCGACCACAATACGGGGTCTTTTTACAATGCCCTTATTGTCTCAGACTGTGAGACCTCTCCATCAAAAGCGGTAACGATGATTTTGCTGCCCGGATCGACATCGGTCAGGCCCTTGATGGGAAGACTGCCGTCGCTGAGGCTCCGAACCCCTCGGATAGGTCGGCCATCGGTATGGACGAATCTAACGTCAGCATTTGCTAGTGTTTTAATTTTAGGCAGCTTGCAGGCCACGGGTCGTCCGCTTTCCGATGCCTTCTCTGAGAGTGAGCCGCCGCCGCGCGGTGATTCTGATGGAGGGTCAATCATGTTTCGAATGCGTAATGCAATAGTCGGATCGGCTTTGTCAGTATCGAATTCCATCTCAAGAAAATTCCAGTAGAAGGGCTCCTCGGGAGGCTGGGGGGTGAGTTTTGGATCGCAATACTCCTTGTGGTAGAGGGCGGTAACCTTGAGTGGACGCCCGTCGAAATCCTCCATCTCCGGGCCAAATCCGGGTATCACGCGGCGACCTCCGCTTCTTCCAATGGGACCGAAGCTGCACTCAATGATATTATGCTCCTGGTTTTTCATGATACATCCGTTGTGAACATCGCCATAGACGGTCACGACACCGTCACGCTCAGCAAGAAGTTCGATAACTCGATCGGCTCCGGCTTTGACCCAACCAGCGTAGTCCGCTGCGACACGATCTCGCTGATCAAAAGGGCTTTCCCGCTTTCTGTCGCCACCCCAGATAGTATGAAGGCCACTGAGACCAGTCATTGCAATGACGCGTGCGGCATCGGTGCGAATCACCTGTTGCAACCAGGCAAACTGTTCCTCGCCGAGAAGAGCTCGCGTTGGATCGGTGCGATCGTAGGCATTCTCGATGTCACCCCATCCCCATTCTTTCCAGATTTCCGTGTCCTGTGACGTTCTCCAAAGTCGCGAGTCGAGCACGAGGAAAGTAAAATCCCGGTTGGGCATTTTCCAGGCCCGCCATTTCTTTGGGTTTTTGTAGGGGTCGACCTCTTCGGCTCCGGTGATCAGATGGTGCACGATCTGGAAATTGCGGCGGATGTAGGATGGATCCTGGCCAAGTCCTTCTCGATGGCGAATTAAGAGCTGCTCCGGCCCCTTGATATCGTCCATGCCGTAGTCGTGGTCGCCCGGGTTGATGACATTCCAGTGCCTCATCATCTGCCAGCGACTGGTGGGACCAAAGATCGAATTTGCGACGACTTTGTAGGCGTCATCAGTGCTCGGTGGGTAGAGGACCAGTTCCATGTACCAGACATCGTCCTCCCAGACCATGACCTGGAAGTTGTAGTCCTCGAGGTGCTTGTAGGCCTCCACAGTTGGCTGGTCGCGAATCTGCCAGTCATCACTCCCGCCAAGAATCTGGAGACCGTTTTCAGTCCGTTGCTGGAGGCCGCTGGTGATGGCGTGACAACTAAGGCCGCAAAGCTTGTAGGGCGCTTTGAGCTGAGGTAGACGGCCGACGTAGGTGCCCGACGATGGGACATCACCGACCATGCCGGTGCCCGGTCCGCAGGCATCAGTGCCGATGCGTCCATCAGCGGTAACGTCTTTGCCGTCTTTCCAGATAGTGTAGTAAAGCGTGGCCTCGGCCGGATTCTTCGGAAGCGTGACGAGGATAGACGCCGTATTGCGGCGCCACGCATTATTAACGATGTAAGCCGACCCTGATACGGCAACTTGCTCCCAACCGCCGGCAGGCTTCTCGGAATCAGACACCCTAATCTCCACCTTTTTTCCATCGGAAGCGAAGACACCTACAAAGCGAACCTGCCAGTCTCCACCGACTTGAGTTAGCGAATCACCGAGGGGATAGCACGCACAGCAATCCGCGATGCCGATGTTGAGTGGTTTGTTTTCCTTGGCATCGATGGAGACACCACTGATATCGAAATCGATTAGTCCGCGGCCGACGACGCCAAAGTAACCGTCGGTAAAACGTTGAGGGATACCTGTGCGCTTGAAGCTGGATTGCTCGCCGTTGGATTCGAGTATTACCTCAAGCGCGGTGAAGCCGTTGCCTTCTTTGGAAACTTTCAGCTTAAGGGTAAAGATTTTGCCCGGTTTCAGGGCAGTCGCCTCTACTGATTTTGGTCCTTTGCGCGATTTGCCAGTCCAGTTACCGCTGCCCCTCCCTGAGGCAGGCTCCTTGACGACAGAAAGTGTGTTGTTGTCCTGCCAGCCGATTAGGGTCGTCTGGCGTTCTTTCCCATAGCTTTCGAAGAGGTTCTTGCCGCCGATGGCGATGCCAATAAAACCGTTGCCGGGTTGATACATTTTCCAGTTGGCATTATCGCCCTCTGCGACTGCGGGACGATCGGCGTGATAGGTGCCTTGAATGGTAATGCTGTAATCGCCGCTCAGCTTCCAGTCGCGGCGCCACAGGACTCCCTGTGGCAGGGATGGGTCGTACTCCGTTTCGAGGGCTTCACCGGTATTGGTTTCCGAGTGGAAAGGAAACCCGGTGCGTCGGGCCCGATCCCCGTAGTTTTTAAGACGTCGGCGCAGGGTGCCGTTCTCTATTTTCCAGTAGCCGGGATTCAGCGATTCCCATCCACTGCCATGGTGAAGGGAGTCAGCCCGGGCGAAGTCATCGATGAGAGTGCCAGGTAAAGCGGCTGCCTTAGCGGTCTGGCGAAGGGCTGCGGCAGGTAGTGCTGCCGCACCAGCGCCTGCAGCTGAGGTTTTGAGAAAGTTCCGACGTTGCATGGGGTATGGTTACTTCTCATCAACTAACTTACGAAGCAGTCCAAATGAAAGACTGAATTCAGGGCTTTCTCGAAATTCTCAAAAATCTCGGGGTGGATTGGCGACTTTGTTCTCCGGAGAACTCAACTCGAAAATCAGCGTTTCCGGCGGACAGCTTCAAGCCGGTAAATAAAATCTCATCCTCATTTTCTCCGAGAGTCCCCGAAGCGGTTGTTTCACCCAGGTGAACGGTCACTTCGCGTTCTCCAATGGGATTGGCCCATTGCACATTTGCTGTGTAAGAACCCGCCTCTGCAACGGTGACTAGCCACTTTCCTTTGGAACCCCAACCTTGATCCGTTCCCACTCGCCAGTCTTGAATAGAGAGATCAGAGACCATCTCGTAATCTGAACCAACGATGATGCGTGGTGGCGCATAATTGTCGGGGCGGGTGGAAGAAACATCGTCATACCAGTTCCGGTAAACCGTCTTTAACTCGGCGAGTTTCTCGGGCATCTCTTCGGCCAGATTTTCCGCTTCGGCCAGATCGTCAGTGATACGATAAAGCTCGAACGGCACTTCCTCGTTCATGATTTCAGACCCGAAGCCAGTGGGATGGACCAGTTTCCAGTCCTGGGTGCGAACGGCCATGTGATGGAAAGGAATAGGCGCATCGCCCCGATGGGTCTGCAGGACGAGGGCACGGTCAGGCCAGTCATTGGGCTCACCTCTGAGCAGCGGCAGTAGATTGGTTCCGTCAATCTTTACGTCCTTTGGGAGTGCAGCTCCGCTCGCTGCAGCAAGGGTGGGGAGCATATCAATGTGGGCAGCGATGCGGTCGTTCACGTGACCTGCCTGAAACCTCTCCGGCCAGCGTGCGTAGAACATTGTGTGGATGCCCCCCTCATGGACGTGAGACTTCATGGCACGGAAATCGCCAACGTATCGCATTGTGTTGGGGCCGTTATCGGTAAAGAACATCATGAGGGTGTTGTCCTTCTGGTTGCTTTCTTTGAGGTAGGCCTCCAGTTTGCCGACGTTCTGATCGATGTTTTCAATCATAGCGAAGACGCGGGCGACGGTGTCCTTGTGCTTATCGCTTTCTCCGCCGTTGAGAATGGGGGTGAGATTGGTTGACTGATAGTAAGCAAGAAGGTCTTCGGGCACATCGTGGTAAGGGCCGTGAGGCGCATTTGGGGGAAGGTAGGCAAAGAAGGGTTTGCCTTCGGCTTGGCACTGTTTCATCCACTCGATCGCAGCATCGAAATAGACGTCGGTACAGTAGCCTTTACTCTGAATCTGTTGGCCGTTATGAAAAAGAATAGCGTCAGTGTAGCGCCGCTTGTTTTCGACTGGTTCCGAGGGTTGTGCCAAACCGCCGCCGCGGTGAATGAGGACCTCGTCGAAACCCTGCTCCTGAGGGCGCATTGGGTAATTGTCACCGAGATGCCATTTCCCAAAGATGCCTGTAGCGTAACCGGCTTCCTTCAGCATTTCTGCGATGGTGACTTCTTCGGGTTCCATCATAGATCGCCCTTTGAACGTATCGATGCAGCGAGTGCGTTGATTGTAGCGCCCGGTCATTAGGCTGGCGCGAGTGGGAGAGCAAACCGGGGAAACATAGAAATTTGTCAGCTCAGCGCTTTCTTTGGCAAATTTATCGAGATGTGGTGTCCGAATGACGGGGTTTCCGGTCACACCCAAGTCTCCATAGCCCATGTCGTCGGGCATTATTATAATTATGTTAGGTGGTGCCGCAAAGCTGCTGAAAGGGAGGGTCAGCAGGGTGGCGAGAAGGAGCAAATCGTTCTTCATGGCTGTTATCTTGACGGCTGATTCGCAGGCCGTCGTTGGCGGGTTTGCGGTCTGAATTTCTCTCAACTCGACTAGGTGGGACTGAAAGTCGACCCCTTATTAGTTGCATGTAAAACGAACAAGGCCTATCGCCTAAGCCAATGTCGCTGGTTCTTAGTTGTTTGGTT
>DCQY01000083.1:0-957 GCA_002323995.1 Akkermansiaceae bacterium UBA1506
GCTCGACCGTTGGGAATTAATGATATCGTGTCTCAATAGCAAATGGTTTATTAGGGCAAAGTAGGGCTAGTATTCCTCACTAAGGGACGCTTGGAATCACTTACCAAAAATCTTCGATGAACAGAAGGTCGGCCAAGGAAATAACGACAAGGAGCCGTAATCGGCAGAGTAGATTGGGAGTAAATATGGGTCCTTGTGGCTGCGCCTTGGTTTCAATGTAGAATTAGCTCAATGGCCCCCACTAAAGCATAACGGAAGCATTGAAAATCGACAGTCACTGAAATTGCCTTCAATGACAGGAGTTGGGGCTAAGTGGCCTTAGCCGTTACCCGAGAAAGGCTCTACCTTCGACCACTGACCGACTGGGAGATCACCTAGCTTATATGGTCCAATACTTTCCCGATGCAGCGAGGTCAATCGAATGCCGTCGAGGCGGTGGAACATGCGCTTGATCTGGTGCCAGCGACCCTCTTTCAAACTGACGCGAGCCCGGGTTGGGGCCAGGATCTCGAGCGTCGCTGGGCGGGTCGTGATGTCTTCGCTGGTGAAGTGGAATCCGTCGTGAAATTGCTCAACCGCTTCCTTGGGAATGGCACGATCGGTTTCGACGAGGTAAACCTTGTCGACCTTTTGATCGGGCTGAGTGAGAGCTTCAGTCCATGATGAGTCGTTGGAAAGAAGCACAAGCCCGGAAGAGGAGCGGTCGAGTCTACCGGCGAGGTGGAGTGTGTTCTTGTCAGGATGCTCAATGAAATCAAGGACGGTTTGGTGTTCTTTGTCTGTTGTTGCGCTAACGACGCCTACGGGTTTGTGCAGTTTTATGTAGAGGCGTTGAAGAGGGGGCTGGATGGGTGTGTCTTCGCTGCTGATTTTATCGAACCGTGAAATTTGGGTTTTGAGATCGCGACAGGGGGCATCGTTTACTGAAAACTCGCCGTCGGCGATGCGAGTGCGCGC
>DCQY01000083.1:1367-14924 GCA_002323995.1 Akkermansiaceae bacterium UBA1506
GACCGCCTTCTTCGAATTGTTGCGTCAATCTGACGTCTGCTGAGACAGGAATTACTTCTTGTCCTCAAGCGCGGCCTGAGCAGCAGCAAGTTTCGCGATCGGGATGCGGAATGGGCTACAGCTGACGTAGTTGAGACCAGTGCGGTGGCAGAACTTGACGGACTCAGGATCACCACCGTGCTCACCACAGATACCTACCTTGAGGTTCTTCTTGGTGGAACGGCCCTTCTCAACACCGATTTCGACGAGCTGGCCGACACCGGTTTGATCGAGCTGAGCGAACGGGTTGTTGTTCACCACCTCGGCGTCCTGGTAAGCAGGAAGGAAGGAGCTGGAGTCGTCACGGCTGAGGCCGAGGCCGGTCTGAGTGAGGTCGTTGGTGCCGAAGCTGAAGAACTGAGCGTGCTCAGCAACTTCATTCGCAGTGAGAGCGGCACGCGGGATCTCAATCATGGTGCCAACCTGATACTTGAGCTGGCTTGCCTTGAGACCGTGCTTTTTGCGAACCTCTGTAGCGGCTTCGTCGATGACGGCTTTCTGAAGCTCAAGCTCTTTGGCGTAGGCCACGAGAGGAACCATGATCTCAGGAAGCACCTTGATGAACTTGCCACCTTTCTTCTTCTTGGACACTTCAACAGCGGCCTCGAGGATAGCAGTCGCCTGCATCTTGGTAATCTCGGGGTAAACGATACCGAGACGGCAACCACGGTGACCCAGCATGGGGTTCTCTTCGTGGAGCTCGCTGATGCGGCGATTGATGAAAGCAGGAGTCACCTTGAGTTTCTTGGCCAGATCTTTGATCTGAGCAGAAGTCATGGTGCCGATGAACTCGTGAAGAGGTGGGTCCAGGAGACGGATGGTCGCAGGACGGCCCTCGAGAGCTTCGAAGATTCCAACGAAGTCTTTCTTCTGGTAAGGAAGAAGCTTCTTGAGTGCCTTGGCGCGCCCGGCGTCATCTTCAGCAAGGATCATCTGACGTACGGCGTCGATGCGGTTGCCCTCGAAGAACATGTGCTCAGTACGGGTGAGGCCGATGCCCTCAGCACCGAATGCGATGGCGTTCTTCACCTGGCCGGGAGTATCGGAGTTGGTGCGGACACCAAGCTTACGATGCTTGTCAGCCCAGGTCATGAGCTGCTCGAACTTCTTGTAAGTCGCGCTGCGCTTAGCGGCGGCTTTGTTCTCGATGAGGCCCTGAATCACCTGAGAAGGGGCGGTCTTGAGTTCACCAGCGTAGATGTTTCCAACAAATCCGTTAAGAGAAAGGAAATCACCTTCTTTGAGAGTCACTCCGTGTCCGGAGAGGGTTTTCTTCTTGTAGTCAACGGTCATGTCGTGAGCACCACAGACGCAGATCTTACCCATCTGGCGTGCAACCAGAGCAGCATGTGACGAAGCACCACCACGTGTCGTGAGGATACCCTCAGCAGCGATCATACCGCGAAGGTCTTCCGGAGAAGTTTCCTGACGAGTGAGGATGACTTTCTGACCCTTGGCAGCAGCAGCTACGGCAGCGTCAGCAGTGAAGTAAATCTGGCCGCAAGCCGCACCAGGACCGGCAGGAAGACCAGTTCCAACGAGCTTGGCCTTCTTCTCACCGACGGAGTCGAAGATAGGAGCAAGGAGGTGGCTCAAGTCTTCAGCAGGAATGCGCTTAAGAGCGGTTTCCTTAGTGATGAGCTTCTCGTTGACCATGTCGACGGCGATGTTCACAGCGGCGAAACCGGTGCGCTTACCGTTACGGGTTTGAAGCATCCAGAGCTTACCTTTCTCGATGGTGAACTCGATGTCCTGAACGTCCTTGAAGTGCTTCTCGAGGGTGAGGCGAATCTTGAGCAACTCTTTGTAAGAGCTTGGGAGGTCCTTAGCCATCT
Source organism: Akkermansiaceae bacterium UBA1506 (assembly GCA_002323995.1). Lineage (GTDB taxonomy): Bacteria > Verrucomicrobiota > Verrucomicrobiia > Verrucomicrobiales > DEV007 > Arctic95D-9. Next base: position 3,242 of record DCQY01000083.1, read on the forward strand.
GCTTGACCTGCTTAGGCGTACGAACCCCAGCCACGACGTCTTCGCCCTGGGCGTCGACGAGATATTCACCGTAGAAGACGTTCTCACCGGTGGCGGGGTCACGAGTGAAAGCAACACCAGTTCCGGAGGTCTTGCCGGTGTTACCGAAGACCATGGCCTGGACGTTTACAGCGGTGCCCCACTCAGCAGGGATGCCATACTTCTGGCGGTAAACCTTGGCGCGATCGTTCTGCCAGGAGGAGAACACAGCGTTCACGGAACCCTGGAGCTGAGCCATGGGATCCTGTGGGAAGTCTTTACCGGTGCGCTTCTTGATGAGCGCTTTGAACTGAGCAACGATGTCCTTGAGAGCCTTAACGGAAAGCTCGGAGTCGTCGTTCACTTTCTCCTTGGCCTTTGCCTTGTCGAGAATGGTCTCGAAAGGATCGTGGTGCTCGCTGGAGAGCTGGTGCACGCCCATCACGACTTCACCATACATCTGAAGGAAGCGGCGGTAGCTGTCATAAGCGAAAGCTTCGTTGTTTGCCTTTTTGGCAAGTGCTTCAACCACTTCGTCGTTGATACCAAGGTTGAGGATGGTGTCCATCATACCGGGCATGGACTCGCGAGCACCGGAGCGGACGGAGAGAAGAAGAGGATTCTCGAGATCACCGAACTTGGCACCCATAACCTTCTCGGTCTTCTTGATGTTGAGCTCGATCTGGCGCTGAAGATCAGAAGGCCACTTGCGACCGTTGTCGTAGTAGTGGGTGCAGACCTCAGTGGTGATTGTGAAACCGGCAGGCACTGGAAGACCGATGAGGGCCATTTCAGCGAGGTTTGCACCTTTACCGCCGAGCAGCGCCTTTTGGTTACCGTTGCCGTCTGCTTTCTTGCCACCGAAAAAGTAGACTAATTTGGGAGCACGTGCAGGTGCCTTCTTTGCCGCCTTTTTTGGGGTCGCTTTTTTTGCTGTTTTCTTCTTCGCCATAGCTGAATCGATGTTCCTTGGTTATTTGTGGGAGAGGGATACGGTGCTTATTGTGCTCAGGCGCTAGTGGTTGACGACCAGGACGGTGGGTTTGCAGCAGGGATTGCGCTACTCAGGCACCCCAGCGCGGAGGCGGCGGAATGTAATCGCGTCAAAAGAACTGTCAACCGCAGTTAATCAGAGGCCCGAAGGCTTTATTTCATCAAAATTGAACCTAAGTCTGAGATCTGAAAAGTGGGCACAAAAATAACATGTCGAAAATGTCACAGCGAAATCGCCGGATCAGTGCGACTCAATGCGCCTTCCTTTGGGCTGGCCGATCTCTTCCAACGTTTTGGTAAACCAGGTTTCGTTGATATCGAAAGGCTTGCCACCCTTGATCCGCGGAAATGCGATGGTGCTCATCGTTCCCCCATTTTCTTCATCCAATCCGGCAACGCCGCTCTCGCCGCGCATAGCAGACTCGGCCGCATGGGAGGCGCTTCGTTTGATCAACTCAAGGTCTTCACTATTGGGGGCGGCGCTGCGCGCAAAGTAACCACTTTTTTGGACGAGGACTTTTTCGGCACCAAGTTTGTCTTTAAGCTTTGAAGAAAACCATTTGCCCACGTTGACGTCGTCGAGGCGGTAGTGGCCAAAGGCATCCTTGGCCGGTTCCTTCCCGTCGGCCTTTAATTCCGCAATGATGTTGTCGAGACCGGCGCCCTCACTTAGGAAAATATTAACACTATCATGCTCATTCATCTTTTCGTTCAGGCGTTCGATCTCATCTTCTAGCGTGATCTCCATTTCTGGGACCCAGATAGCGTCGACGTCCCAGCGAAACTGAGTAAGAAGAGCTTCGGGCATCCAGTCGTAGTTGCGTAGGCTCTCGTGATAAAGGTGACCCGCACGTCCGGTGAGCCAACCGCAGTGCCGTCCCATCACTTCGTGAATGATGAGTTGACGCTTGCTGGTCGTGTTCTCATTAGCAATATTGCGGAAAAAACGTGCGCTGTTGTCTGCTGCAGTTGCTGCCCCAAGCGTTTGCTTGATGGGGTAGACATCGTTATCGATCGTCTTGGGCATCCCAACCACCGTAAGTGGGTAGTCGTTTTCCATGAGGAAGGCTGCGAGGTCGGCAGCGGTTGTGTTTGTATCGTCGCCGCCGATGGTATGAAGAACATCAACTTTGTCCGCGACGAGTCGATCAGCAGCGACCTTGAGCGGATCTTCGCCGGGCTTAACCAATCCGCGGTTTTCGCAGTCAGTCACGTTGGTCAGCTTGACGCGACTGTTGCCGATAGGGCTCCCGCCAAAGCTGTAAAAAACGGCGGCGCGTTGGCGGACTGCCTGAGGAAAATCATAGGAGTTTCCCAGTAAAAGTCCCTGATAGCCGTTGAGGTAGCCCATCAGGTCAGCTTCGGGAGCGATCTCGTTGTAGTGCTCGATCAAGCCTCCGATGGATGCTGAGAGACAAGGGGCGATACCTCCGGCGGTCAGAAATGCGATTCTCATAGAATGTGGGTCTGAAATTAGTGGGCTATAGCGGCGCATGTTCCGCCTAAACGAGGCGATGTCAAGAAAGGGACCTTGGTGGACTTTTTACCATCTAAATAGTGAGGATAAATAAAATATTGATTTTTATGGAATTTCTAATAAAATCGATAAAATTAGTATTTCCCGATGATTCGTATACCACAATCTGGCAGAGGCTCAGCCAACCATTCTCCTGCTGCTGATCTGAGTTCACAGGGTGGCGAGGTTGTCCATGAGCCGAAAACGGATCGACTGGAAATTAGAATGGATTTGCTTGAGTCGAAGTTAGCCAGTCATGCCGATGATCTCAAAGAAACGGTGACTGAGAGAGTCGACCAGATCGAGAGCCGGTTTTGTCGTGCTATGCGCTCCCTAAGCGGCAAGGATGGCGAGGGCGAAGTAATGGAAAATGTGATCGAGTTTGCCGCCGAGCATGTGGGAATGCACCATTTGCCCACCACAGCCGCTCTGGAGGCACTGCACGACCTTAATTTGACCCTTCAGCTTACGAAAGAGCATCTAGATGCCCTTGGAGGCAGCGTTTCTCGTATGCGTGATGCCGTTAGCAAGGCAAGTTGATGTTTGATCAGGAAAGAAGGGCAGGACTTCATCTAACGAGAGGCAGGGGTGTAGCTTACCAATGATTGGGTAAAGGCAGAGTTTCGTTACGACCGTAGAAGTTTGAGCTGGGGATCTGTTGCATTTAGTTAAACTAGATGGAGAAAAAAATATTACAAAATGTTGGTGAAGAGGGAATTACAAAACTTGTAACAGCCTTCTACAAGAGGGTGCGTGAAGATGACCTACTTGCCCCCATGTATCCAGCGCATGATTGGCGTGGCGCAGAATCAAGGCTCCGGGATTTTCTCTTATTTCGCTTTGGCATGAGCGAGCAATACGTCAAGGAGCGAGGGCATCCAAGGCTTCGCATGCGTCATCTGCCATTTTCGATCGGCTCAACGGAGAGCCAACGCTGGCAGCAGCTGATGGGCGAGGCCATGGATGAGATTGAGATCGATAGTGAGGCGAAGGAGTTGCTGGGCGCGTTTTTTGCCCAGGTCGCCGACTTCATGCGCAATCGGCCAGATTGACAAAGCATTGGGCTGCGGGACGTTGGCGGTGCAATGTTTCTGCCTATGTTTCGTCGTGCCGTCCTTCTGATTCTTACTTCCGCAAGCGCAGCTCATGGTCTCGCTGCTAAGCCCATTGAAGTTCAGGTCTCAAATTATCCGCTCTTTTACTTCGCCGGCCGGATTGCTACCGATTCTTTTAAAATCGAGTTCCGTACACCCGAAGGAATCGATCCAGCCTTCTGGGAGCCAACAGACGATGATCTCAAAGCCTTTCAGGGAGCCGATGTAATTTTGTTGAACGGAGCAACTTTTGAGAAGTGGATTAAAACGGTGACCTTGCCGAGAACATCGATAACGGACACTTCGAAAGGGTTCTCTGACAAACATCTCAAATCGGGAGAAGAGGTTCATCGGCACGGGAGCGGTGTCGCTCATTCACATGGGGGAACGGCAATGGTCACATGGTTGGATATGTCTTTGGCAGCTGAGCAGGCTGAAACGATTGCGGAGCGATTTGTCGAAGAGGTTCCAGCAGATAAGGGTGCCATTCATGCCAATCTTGAAAAACTGAAGGAAGATCTTTTCGATTTGGACAACCGTTTCAAAGCGGTTGGAAAGGCGTGGAATAATCGAGAGGTTATCCTAGCCTCACACCCGGTATACCATTACATGGGCGAAGCTTATGGATTTGCGATTGAGGCCTTAGCTTGGGAGTCGGAGCAGGGCCTTAGCACTGCGGCACTGCGGGAAACCGAACGCTTGATCGCCAAGCATTCCTCCAAGTGGGTTATTTGTGAAGAGCAACTCAGCAAAGGAAACGAGTCAAAAATCAAGTCGCTCGGATTGAACCATCTAGTCTTAGCCCCCTGCAGCAACAAGATAGGAAGCTACGACTGGCTGGAGATCATGCGGAGGAACGTGAGTAACTTGGAACTGATTCTGGAGTAGCGACGGCTCTATACCCACGTCCATCGGTGCGGATCCGTGAAGGGGCCAACTCTTTTTGTTTACCTCAAGGGTTGGTTAAGAAGCATAAAAAAATCGTATTTTCTGAATGATAAGTTAGATTGGATTTGCGTTTGGCTTGGGATAAATTATAATTACCATAACGAAGCCTCTGTGCGTCTGACCTGAAACACCAGGCGCGCGTGACACGAAAACACAGACAGACTCTCTATGCTCCGAAGCCTTTTATGCTTCGGCGGGCTTGCACTCGCCGCGCTGGTCTCGCTTGCCGTCGGATTGCCAACGACAGGCAAGCTTGGGCACGGATACCATGACCCTCCACTTCCTTTCTGCAACAGTGCTTATCAGTGGGCATTTCGCTCAGATGCCATGATCGAAATAAACGAGGCTCGGCTCTCCCTAGGGGCTGGATCTGTCAGTTCGGATGACACTTTGCAGGACTTCCTGAACGATTTCGTCAAGGCTCAGCCAGATCCAACCTCGCTGGAATTGGAGGATGTTTTTAACGTGATTCAAGGGAAGTTCCCTGGAGCTCAGTATCTTGCTGCCAATCTGGTGACATCGACTAGTCGCGAATCTCTTCTTGCTGAGTTAGGGTGCTGGGAAGCGGCCACGAATTCTGAATTTGATACGGTTACCACATCGGTATTTCAGGTTGGGCGCGGGATCGGTGTATTGGGAGTGATGTGTCGTCGCATTCCTCAATTTTCCCTTCGTGAGGCGAATTTTAGGGGAGGGCGCTTCTTTAACAAGTGTCCTCATTGCGGGGAAGTTCATGCTCTTGAAATTCAGAAGGGGTCTCGGACCTTGATTTTGTCCTGCCCTTATTGTGAACTGCCATTTGAGGTCCTCGCGGTTGACACCGGTGGGCGCATTCGCCGCGCCACTGACTTCTTTGATGGCTTCTCGCTAAAGGAGAGTTTAGCGGCGGAGGACCAGCTTACTTCCGAGCAGCGAATCGTCGCGCTCTGGCGTCAGGTCGCAGAGCGATGCGAGTATCAGTTGGATCAAGACCATATTTCGGAGACTCGCGAAGTCTGGAAGAATCCCCGCGAAACATGGGAGGAAAAAGCTGGCGATTGCGAAGATACTTCGATTCTTCTCGCAGACGTCCTGATTTCGGCAGGTTTTGACGCCCGAGTCGCGATTGGCTGGAACGGTAATATCGGCCAGCACGCTTGGGTGGTGGTGCAAACGCCACGATGTCAGTACTTGATTGAATCAACGCTTCAAGGCGAAATCAACGTCGATAGTCTCGTGGAAGTGACTCAGGCCTCAGCCTTCTACCAACCTGAGCAACTTTTCGATCGCGATAAGGTTTACTTCACCACAGCCCGCTCCGACGCATTCGGTAACGACTACTTCTCACCCGAGCTCTGGCCCGCTATTCCAATGGAAGGAGCTACTGATGGACGAGCGCCCGAGGCCACACTGTCCCTGAGATAATAGTTCGTTAGCGGGGAGACCCCACCTCTCAGTTGACGGAACCTTGGTTGCTCATTACTGTCGCGCCATGAAATTACTGCGCTTTGGTCATGCTGGAGAGGAAAAACCCGGCCTACAGCTGGAGGATGGCAGTTGGATTGATGCGTCTGATTTTGGCATGGACTGGGACCATAAGTTCTTTGCTGATACCTCAAATCTTGAACGTTTGCGCGCTTGGGCGCTGGTAAATGCTGATAGCGCTCCCGAGGTCAAAAAAGGCACCCGCTTGGGATCCGCGGTCGCTAGACCAGGAAAACTGGTCTGCATTGGTCTCAATTTCTCAGACCATGCTGAGGAGGCGGGAATGGATATCCCAACAGAGCCTATCGTCTTTTTCAAGGCGACCAGTGCGATGTGTGGTCCGAACGACAATGTCGTTATCCCCAAAAGCAGCGAAAAGACAGACTGGGAAGTGGAGCTCGCTTTTGTGGTTGGGAAGAAAGCCAGTTACGTTCCTGAAGAGGAAGCGCTTGATCACGTGGCCGGCTACGTATTGCACAACGACTACAGCGAGCGTGAATTCCAGATCGAACGCGGTGGTCAATGGGTTAAGGGTAAGAGTTGCGACACCTTCGCTCCGCTCGGGCCGTTCCTGGCTACTGCCGATGAAATAGAGAACCCTGAAAACCTTAAAATGTGGCTCAAGGTGAATGGAGAGACCGTTCAGAATGGGAATACGAATAAGCTCATTTTTGGCATTGCTCATCTGGTTAGCTACCTGAGCCAGTTCATGACGCTCGAGCCTGGGGATGTTGTATCCACAGGAACTCCCCCGGGGGTTGGTCTTGGCTTCGATCCGCCCCGCTACCTCAAGCCGGGTGACATCGTTGAGCTCGGTATCGATGGCCTTGGTGATTCCCGTCAGGTGGCAGAGGCCTATAAACAGTGATTGATCCGGGCCCAGTCGAATTACCGTAAATCAATGCGTAATCGTAGAGAGCGGCGGCATGAGTTTGAAAGCGTTTTGTTGGTATTTAGTTGCTCTTTGGCTAGTGCTTTCGTTCGTGATCCCGAGTCGCGGAGGAGACTGGCCAAATTGGTTGGGGCCTGACCGAAACGGGGTTAGTCGAGAACTCCTTCCTGATGAAGTTCAAATCGGCGATCTGCTCTGGGAAGCTGAGATTGGGATCGGATTTTCTTCTTTTTCGATTTCTCGAGGTTCGCTCTACACAATAGGGCATCGCGACGGCCAAGAAACCGCATGGAAACTCTGCGCTGAGACTGGTGCAATCGAAGCCACCTTTAGCTATCCGGCGGAGCTATTGCCAAAACTTCACGAGGGAGGTCCGGCCGCAACTCCCGCGGTGGCGGAAGACCAAGTGATTTTGATGAGCAAAGACGGCCAACTTCGTGTTCTCACCAAAGATCTATCCCAAGTGGTTTGGGAAAAAAGCATGATGGAGGAGTCAGAACTCCAGAGGATTCCAGAATGGGGATTCGCCGCTTCCCCTGTAATCATGGATGACCTTGTTTTGGTCGAAGCAGGGGCGACGTTTGCCTATGACTTGAAGACAGGCGAGGAGCGTTGGCGAAGTAAATCTTATCGCCCCGCCTACGGGACACCTCATGTCTTTCAGCTCGACGAGAAGAGATTCGTGGCTGTGCTGAAGACAGATGGGCTAGTCATTTTGTGCGCGGAGACTGGTGAGACCCGAGGTTTTTCGTTGTGGCGAACCAGCTTCCAGACCAACTCAACGACACCAATAGAGATCGGTGAGGGAAAGTTTTTCATCTCGACGGGGTATGATCGTGGCTGTTGTCTTTTTGTGTTCAACGGCGAGAACCTTTCGACGAATTATGAAAACATGAATATGTGCAATCATATGGGCAATTCAGTTCTCATGAAGGGAGCTCTTTACGGATTTGACGGCACTGCTCACCGTGGCCGAGCGGTAGAATTTACCTGCCTTGACCCTGTCTCCGGTGAGAAGCGTTGGAACTTTGAGGGCCTAGGGTATGGTTCAGTTATCGGAGTGGGAGACGATCTCATCGTTCTGACCGAGGTCGGGGAGTTGTTGATTGGCGCAGCAGCATCAGATGGCTTTGTATCTCGTGCAAAAAAACAAGTTCTCGACGGACGTTGCTGGACTCCTCCGGTTTTTGCTAATGGGATCCTCTACGCCCGAAATGCAGGTGGGCGTTTAGTTGCTCAACGTCTGGGGCAATAGATGCGATTAAGTGGTCGGGGCTTCTTTGGTCTTCTCGACCAATTTAATGCTCTGAACTGACATTGATTTGTCGATCGCTTTGCACATGTCGTAGATCGTTAGGGCAGCGATTGAGACCGCAGAGAGAGCTTCCATTTCAACGCCTGTTTTGGCATCTGTTTTTGCGGTGGCTGAGATGCGAATCCCAGAGCTTTCAACATCGAAATCCACGGTTACTTTGGTCAATGACAGTTGGTGGCAAAGGGGAATCAGTTCCGCAGTTTTCTTTGCGGCCTGGATTCCGGCAATCCGAGCGACGGCGAGTACGTCACCCTTTGGTATTTGCCCGTTGGTGATAGTGTTGAGCGTTGAGGATTCAAGCGAGATGAAGCTCTCTGCTACCGCTTCCCGGCCGACGATCGGTTTGCCAGAGATATCGACCATGGCGGCGCTGCCGTCTTCACGAAGGTGCGTAAGCGAAGGGGACTCGTTCATGGTAAACTAAAGAGTGAATTTCAGCGATGCGAAAGCTAAAACATCCCATGCACGTTTCATGTTTAAAAAGTCATGTGGTACTGCTTGCTCTAGTGCTGGGACTAAACTTTGCCGGTCATAGTCAAAATGAGAGGGTTCGGATCAAAAATAGTGAGAAGACAATTGAGGTTTCGATTTCCGGCCGGCCTGTCCTGACCTACAACAAGGTTCCTACCGAGGAAGCACCGAATCATGAGCCTCATTTCAAGCGTTCCGGATACATTCACCCGCTCTACAGCCCCTCCGGCAAAGTGGTGACAGGAGATTTCCCTGAGGATCACAAGCATCAGCACGCCCTCTTCTTCGCCTGGACTAAAACCAAGTTCGAAAATAGGAAACCGGAGTTCTGGAATCAGAAGCTGGAAGCCGGCAAGATTTCTTTTGTCGGGGTGGTCGAAGGATCCGTTGTTTCGGCCAAGGGAAAAGGGGGCTTTGCAGTGGAACATCTCTGGGAGGATCTGACTGCGTCCGATGGCCCGGTTCCGGTGCTGAAGGAAACTTGGAAGGTCACCGTTTTCGACGTGGGGAGGGATCGTCATGTTTTTGAAATTGAATCAGTCCAGGAGGTGATTGGGGAAAAGCCCCTGACGATCGAGAAGTATCACTACGGCGGCATGGCCTTTCGAGGACCTGACTCCTGGTTTGTTGACGATAAGAAAGCCCCGCCTCCCTCGGTTATCTTGACCAGTGATGGTTTGGCCCGTATCGAAGGCAATCACACCCGCCCCTCGTGGGTTGCAATGTCAGGCCCGGTAGAGGGTGGTAATGCAGGTGTAGCCGTCTTGTCAGACAGGCGCAATTTTCGCTTTCCTCAGTGGGTGCGCCTGCATCCTACAAAGCCGTATTTCGTTTATTCGCCGATGGTTGAAGAAGCGTTTCAGATAAGGGCTGGAGAGCCATATGTGTCACGATTTCGTTATGTTGTCTACGATGGGGAGACGGATTCGCAGATGATGGAGCGCGAAGGGAGCAAAATGATTGATGAATTCTGGGAGGGCCATGATTTGGCGAACTCCAGATGGAAGTTTACCCATCTGGCGACCGGAAAAGTGTCGACGGTAGAATTCAGCGACACAAAGATCGAAGTGCAACCGGATTTATTGGATTATGGCCTCCCTTTTACTAATGGCGCGAAGTTCGAGCGTCTGGATGGAACCATCTATGACGTGTCTTCGGTGATTGTTAAAACGAGGGGAGGCAAGGTTGAGAGCATAGATAAACTCATTTCGTTGCAGCACTACGAACACGGAGGGCGGTTGTATCTTCAAACGACCGCTGATGATGACTTCTTGATGGAGCCATTAGTTGTCGAATAGAGGAAACCCAATCTTGAGCCAGCGAGATCAGTGCTAGCGCTCTACCCCCCGATCGCAATCATCTTTCGACCGGGTTGGTAGTTCTCGCGAAACTCGTGTTGTTCGGGCTTACGATTGACCACTTCGAGGAAGAATTTGGCGATATCATTGTCATCCATGGACGGGTTTCGGAGAACTTCGCGCATGTCAAACTCAAGGTGACTCCCAAGGCAAGGGCGCAGCTTTCCTTCGCTTGTGAGTCGTAGCTTGTTGCAGGTCTCACAGAAATTCAGGTTGGTCATTGCTCCAATGAAGCCAATCAGTTGATCGGAATTCTGAAGCTGGTAGTAGCTGGAAGGGCCATTCGTCCTAAAGTCAGGTCTAGGTTTTAGCTTACCCAGTTGAAATTCGATCAGTTTCTTAGCTTCGCCGGATGGGAGAAAGTTTTCCTCAGTTAGGACGTGGGTGCTACTCACAGGCATGAGCTCGATGAAGCGGAGAAGTAAATCGCGGTCGCCCGCAAATTTAACTAAATTCTTCAGCTCGTGCTCGTTGTGATGCCGCATTAACACGGTGTTGAGCTTAATCTTTTCAAAGCCAGCGGACCGGGCTGCATCGATACCTCCGATAGCTCGATCCAGAATATCCCGCCCTGTAGTCTTGGCATAGGATCGACGGTCAAGGGTGTCGAGTGAGACATTTACGGTCCGGACCCCGGCATTCTTCAAGGCTTGTGCGGTCGTTATCCCCTGCGGAGTTAATTTCTCGAGCAGAGTGCCGTTTGTCGAGATACCAATATCTTTGATCCCTTGGATGCGGCTTAGTTCTTCGAAGAACCAGATAGCATTTCGACGTGTTAGAGGCTCTCCTCCCGTGATGCGAACTTTTGAGATCCCAACGCTGGAACCAACTCGAATGACCCGAAGAATTTCTTCGTAACTCAAGACTTCTTCACGAGGCAACCAGTCCTGTTCTTCAAGAGGCATACAATACTGACAGCGTTCATTGCACCGGTCAGTGATGGAGACACGTAGGTAATTGATATGATGCCCGAAACGGTCTTCCATTAATCTTTAACGGGTTTGCTCCCATGCGACAACGTAGTTGCCAGAAAAGGTGATGGTTTTAGATGTATAACGAACATAGTCGACTGAGTTGTAATGCCAACCAATTCCCCGACAATACCCGAAGCGGGGATGAATCCCATAGCGGCCATAGAATGGGCGATAGACGTTTGCGTAGCTGAGCGAGCTAGTGGGCACCGGTCGGGTAACGAAATAGGCCCATGATTCAGAAATATTTCCCGTGGTGGTGCTTTCTCGGACCATATCAGGTCGCCCCCAAGCAAGGTAAACCGCATCCTTAGACATCCCTGTACGGACATCACCCGCGGCGACAAGCGCTCGATCTGTGGTGCTTAGCTTTTTGTATAGCGCAGGGTTCTCTGAGATTCGATTTTCTGCGCCAGTTTGACAGCTGCTGAGCAAAAGCACGAGGAATGGAAACAAAATGTAAGATGGTAGCGCTGTCTTCATGAGTGAGTAGCTAAGCGAAGAAACATTCATTAGAATTCATTCGGAATCGAATAAAAACTTCGAGGGGATGACACTCAATCGGAGAGAGAAGGCGTTTAAGAAGTCAATTCCTGAGTGGTTTCTGCGTCAGTGACTACCCAGGATCATTCTAGGTCTCGGT